>CAZNQT010000063.1:0-13672 GCA_964574885.1 uncultured Pirellulales bacterium | reverse complement strand
GATCATGACAATCGGGCTCAACTGGTAAAGGAAAATCCCGTACGCCGGGTTTATCGCGTAACCTGGAATGATCTGGAGGTCTATGCCAAGGTGTATCAGCCTACCGGAATCCAGGGGCTGTTGAAGCGGATCTTTCGACCGGCGCCGAGCCAGGTGGAATTTCATCACCTGCAAATCGCCTATACGCGTCAGGTTCCGGTCATCAAACCGCTCGCCTGGGGTCGGAATATAACGACAGGGAATCCGCAGGCGATTCTATTGACGGAATCGCTGGGCCCGACGATATCGCTGGAGGAAATGCTCTGGAGTGAAGAACCGGTCGATCCGGACGAATTCGCCGCCGGATTGCAGGCCGCGGCCCGATTGCTGGGGCGAATGCATTGCGCCGGTATTTTGCACGGCGATCTGCATTCGGGGAATATTTTATTTGTGCCGCAAATTGAACCGCACATAGAGGAAGAGACGGAGGGAGAGTTAGACAGCGAAGAGCAGGAAGAAACACCTCCAAGTCGGCCGGAATTCCAGGCGTATATTACCGATCTGCAGAATGCCCGGTTTGAGCAGCGAGGCGGGCATGCTTCGGCGGAACCCTTTCATCCCCGGCGTATTGCCAATACAGCGATTCTCTTTGCCGCCCTGCGACACACATTGAATACAGATCAACTGGATGAATTTATTCTTGAATATATGCACACCATGCAGCCGAACCGGAATTGGTCCGTGAACCAGGTGGCCAAATACCGAGATCTCGTGCACCCCAGATCGGACGAGCACGATCAACGGATCTGGGCCAAACGAGACCGCCGGGCTTTGCGCGACAGCCGGTATGCAAAGAAATTACGACTGAATCGCGACTGGGAAGCGATGGTACATTTGCGACTGAAACGTCCGTTGGATTTCTCTCCGGCGAGTCAGCATCAATTGAATCTCGATCAATGGCGAACGGTACTGTCG
Source organism: uncultured Pirellulales bacterium (assembly GCA_964574885.1). Taxonomy (GTDB): domain Bacteria; phylum Planctomycetota; class Phycisphaerae; order Sedimentisphaerales; family SM23-30; genus JAFGFX01. The sequence continues at coordinate 12,718 of CAZNQT010000063.1, read as the reverse complement.
GATCCCATGGTCCTGATGGCGCCGGGACGATTTTTAAAAGAGGGCAGTCGAACCTCCGTCGTGGCTCGGACATTGAACCTGGGCCGAACAGAGATACCGGTAGTTGCCAAGCACACGACACTACGATCCGGTTGGCGGGGATTTCTGGAATCCCTGTGCAGCAGCCGTGCGCTCCAACAGTGGAAAATCGCCAACGCGCTCATCACGCGAGGTCTGCCGACTCCTTTGCCGTTGGCGCTACTGGAGCATTATCGATTTGTCCTGCTCAAGGAAAGTATTTTTCTGAGTGAGGAAATCGTCCAGAGCATTAGCCTTAAGGTTATGATATTAAAGGACTTACTGCCGAAACATCACGACCAGAGACGAGATCTGATAACCGGTCTGGCACAAGTGTTGGCCAAATTTCGAAAGCGAGGTTTTCTGCATCGGGATTGTAAAATTTCCAACATTCTCGTGCAGCACCGACCCGGACAACATCCCTCCTATCAGGTATTTTTAGTGGACCTGGACGGTGTTCAATTACCAAATCGCTTTCTTAGGCATTGGAAATCCAGGGATCATGAACCCTTGATACGAATGGCGTCCTCGGTGGTATGCCTGCCGGATCACGGCGTGACCCGTACGGATTATTGGCGGTTCTTTCTCGAGTACCTTCGCCGACTGGAGTTGCCCGAAGCCGAGGATCGGCGCTGGAAAAAGACGCTTTGGCATCAGATCGTCCCGGAAGTGTTAGAAAGGGCCGAAGCGGAAAGAGAGCGAACGAAAGAACGAACCGGAATCACAGATTTGCATGATTTGAAAGAAAAGGTAATTCTTCCAGATTCTTAATCCATTTAATTTCAACCTTCGACCAATATTTTGAATACATCATTACTCCATAGAGAATTTCGCAATATTCTGATTATCAAACCCAGCAGTTTGGGAGATGTCGTGCGGACTCTGCCGATCCTGGCGGGTCTGGATCAACGTTATCCTCGGGCGCGGATCAGTTGGCTGGTACGGCCGGACTGTGCGGGCGTCCTGGAGAATTCGGCTCACCTGGACGAGATTCTTTTGTTCGATCGCAAACACTACGGTCGGATCGGACGCAGTATATTAGCGACGCGTGATTTTATCCGGTTTTGCCATATCCTGCGGCGAAAAGAATTCGATCTGGTACTCGACCTCCAGGGCTTGTTTCGCAGCGCCTTTATCAGTCTGTGCACGTTGGCGCCGGTACGACTGGGCTTTGCCCATGCCCGGGAGTTCGCCTCCTGTTTTTATACCCACCGGGTGTCGATCTCCCGATCCACGGAACACGTAGTGGAAAGCTACTGGGAATTTGCCAAGCGATTGGGATTCGGGCAGGCGTCGAAACATTTCGATGTTGCGATAGATGAGAAGACCAGGCAATCCGCGCTGGATCTATTAGAAAAAAACGGAGTCACACCCGAACAGGATTATTTTGTGTTTCTGATCGGCGGCACGGAGGCGGCCAAGCAGTGGCCGATGGAACGATTTGCCCGTCTTGCCGACGCCTGTAAAAAGCGGTATGATAGGGCGGTTGTGTTATTGGGCGCCGGCGCCGGCGAAACGGCGCTAGCAGAAAAGGTTCTCCGTCACAGCCGGGTGGAGGTAATCAACCTGGTAAATCAAACCCGCCTGCAGGAAGCCATCGCCATATTGCAGCAGGCGTTGGTGGTAGTAGGCAACGATTCCGGCCCCTTACACCTTGCCGCGGCCCTGGATAAACCGACCGTGGGTTTATACGGACCGACGAATCCACGGGTCGTCGGACCTTACGGGCAAATGGACGGCGTCGTGCAGGTGGGAAAAACCCTCCAGCGGCAGGGACGATATAGCCACCACGAACAACATCAAATGGAAAATATAACCTTGGAACAGGTCGAAGAGGCCATCGCAAAGAAAATAGAAACCAGGTGAACGTGGAAGGTAAAAGAATGCAAAAGAGTAGTTTGCGGTTTACCGATGACGGGTAAGAAACGAGGAACAGAGGATTACCTTCGTTAAAATATATGCGAAGACTTATACAAAAGATCAATCATTTTGTGGTCCATCAAATCCTGCATGCGAATGACACCCCGCATCGTCTGGCATTGGGTATCGGTCTGGGAATATTTGTGGCCTGGACGCCGACGATCGGGTTCCAGATGATCCTCGTCATCTTCCTGGCCACAGCGCTGCACGCGAACAATCGGGTAGGTATTCCCATTGTTTGGATTTCCAATCCCCTGACGTTGATCCCGATCTATCTGCCCAACCATTGGATCGGCCATCATATCCTGAAACTCTTTTTTCATCGCCCGGCGCCGGATTATTCCGCACTCAAGCAGGTGCTGCTCGACCTGTTTCATTTTAAGAATTTCTTTACGCACTTTTATCAGGCTTCGTTCTGGCGGGACATGTGGGATTTGTTTTTGAACATCTCGATTGACCTTTGGTTCGGCAGCCTCATTGTGGGCTTGTTTTTAGGGACGTTATCGTATATTATAAGTTATAAGGTTATTGTGTGGTATCGAACGCAGCATCCGCGAGGCCGGCGGATTTTTGCATTATTACAGCGCCGCCAACAGCGCAGCGCAAGGCCTTAAGGACGCCTGATACATTAATGTCCAATAATCAAACGGGGGTGATTTCCTGCTGGAAATCACTACATCGTTTGAGTGCATAAATTCATGAAACAAACAGACGGGAAGATCGAGCGCCCCGAACCATCGGTGGCAACGTTGGAATATTCGCATCCACTCGAGTCCTGGTTGAAACGGGACTGGGTGCGTTTTTTGCTGCGCCAAATCTCCGCCGACCGTCCCGGCACCGGTCAACCCCATCTTCTCCGCGCTTTGGAGACGTATGGCAATCCGCAGTCGCCGCTGCACGAGCGTCTGCTATATTGGCCGATTCATAAAATCATCGATCAATTGCGCGGTTCGCTCACGCCGTCCCAGCTCTATCAAAAATTGGGCGGCCACCCACCCACGATTCGCGGTATTGTCGCTACGGCGCGGAGTGTGGCGAAATACGGTTTGACCGTCCCGCAGCGCTGGGAGTTTCCGTTATTTATCGTCTGGAATTTTACCAACCGCTGTAATCTGCGTTGCCGCCATTGTTATCAAAGTTCGGGATTGGAAATGTCGACCTCTGAACTTTCCCTGGATGAGAAGTTGAAGCTGATCGATCAACTGAACCGGATGTTTGTGCCGATGGTAGCGTTGGCCGGCGGCGAACCGACTTTGAGCAATCATCTGGAACCGGTCCTGGCCCGCTGTCAGAACTATGGCATCCATACCACCATCGCCACGCACGGCGCTCTGCTAACCAAAGCGCGGTGTAAGCAACTGGCCGAGCTGGGCGTACGGTATATCGAAGTATCCCTGGATTCCATCGATCCGGAAGCACACGATCTCTTTCGGGGTATTCCAGGGACCTGGAAACGAGCCGTCCAGGGAATAAGAAACGTAGTGGAAACCGAGGGACTGCGCGCCGGCATTGCTATGTGCATCACTCGGGAAAACGCCCACGAACTCGAATCGATGCTGCAATTCGCCGTGGACCTGGGCGTCAGTTGTTTTGCCCATTTCAATTTCATCCCCGTGGGCCGCGGCACGGACATGTCGGCGACGGACCTGACTCCCCCGCAGCGTGAAAACGTGCTGCACACCCTTCGGGATTGGATGAACATGCAAAAGCTCGGCGTCATCAGCACGGCGCCCCAATTCGGCCGAATGTGCCTGATGCATACCGACCAGGATAGTTTGATGTCCTGTTCCCATGCGGGCAACGCTTCGGGCGCCAAAGCCCGCGTGGTGGCCAAGTACCTCGGCGGCTGCGGCGCCGGACGGACCTACGCCTGCCTGCAGCCGAACGGCGATCTAACGCCCTGCGTCTATATGCCGGATCGAATCATGGGCAATGTCCGACAGAAATCCATCCGCACCATCTTTCAGGAAAGCGAATGGTGGGATCTATTCTGCAACCGAGATGAGCGCGAAGGCCACTGCGGCGTCTGTGATTATCGCAACTATTGCGGCGGCTGTCGCGCCCGCGCCGACGCCTACTTCCATCGGCTGGACCATTCCGACCCCGGTTGTGTAAACAATCAGGATGCCTGGGAAAAAATCAACCAGCAAAACGGCGCCGGTTCACCAATCCGATCGTATGCTTCCTCCGATCGTTCCGGCCGCTCCCTTCCGATTCCACCGACCTAATTTATCCGTAATACGAAACGTCCGAAACAACCTTCCTGAATTCGTTTCGTATTGACCCGATGTTCGGATTCGGATATAATCATTCCGAGTGGGGGGGCTACTATTGGGAGAAGAATCGTGAATAGTAAAAAGAATCTAATTTACGCCGGAGTTATCGTTTGGGCGACCCTACTGAGTATTTTGAACCTCTCGATCGCCAGGCGTTCCTCCGATCATTCGGTGCTGAATCCCCTGGTGGACGTGTGTGATCTGATCCAAAAGCATTACGTCAAGGAAACCAATGAGGAGGAATTGGTCACGGGCGCCATCAATGGTATGCTGCATAACCTGGATCCCTACAGCGAATATATTCCTCCGAAAGAGGTGGAAGAATTTCACAAGCAGACCAGCGGCAAGTATGACGGCATCGGGATCGGCATTGACGTTAAAGATGGCTGGATCACGGTCATCAGCCCGTTTGAGAACTCGCCGGCGTACCGGGCGGGCATGCGGGCCGGCGATAAAATAATCGAAGTCAACGGTCAAAACACCAAAGGCTGGTCCGCGACCAAAGCGGTTAAAGAACTGACCGGAAAATCGAATACCGACGTTACCATTAAAGTCATTCATCTGGACGGTTCAGAGGAAACCGTCCAAATTACCCGTAAGGAAATTCATGTACCGACGGTGCGCGGCTGGCGACGCAGTCCTCTCAACGGCGCGTGGGATTATCTGATCGACGAGGATAACAGCATTGGATATATACGCATTACCAGCTTTACCGACGATACCGCCAAAGAGCTCGACCGTTCCTTCCAAACCCTCGAAACGCAAAAAATCCAAGCCTTGATTCTCGATCTGCGGAGCAATCCCGGCGGCTTAATGTCAACCGCCGTTCAAGTAGTGAATCGGTTTATCGATCAGGGAATCATCGTATCGACCAAAGGAGCGCATTCCGTCGAACACGAGGAAAAAGCCACCCTGGCGGACACCTATCCACATCTGCCGCTGGTGGTGCTGATCGACCAGAATAGTGCCAGTGGCTCCGAAATCGTCGCCGGCGCTCTTCAGGATCACAACCGCGCCGTCATCGTCGGCAAACGCTCCTGGGGCAAAGGCTCCGTACAACGTCTGATCCGACTGCCCGAGTCCGGCGCCGCCGTCAAACTCACCACGGATTATTATTATCTCCCCAAGGGTCGTTGCGTCCATCGACTCCCCCATGCCGACACCTGGGGAGTGGATCCGGATATCGAAGAAAGTCTGGATTTGAATCAAGAGCAGTTGGCCAAACTGCGGGACCTGATGAACAAATTAACCGTCGAGGCCTTGACCGAGTCGGTGAAAAACGGGCAAAAAAATAACGGCGCTCACACGGAGGAAACGCCGACCGAATCCCCGGAAGCGGTTGCCAAAAAAGAACAAACCCAAAAACGAGAAGACGCCCGGCAGCTCTTGGAACTCGATAATCAATTGGCCCAGGCCGTCAAACAGTGCAAGGGCCTGCTCCGCACTCAACCGACTCTACCCGGCCTCGCGGATACATTTACTGCCACTCCCCCAGAGAAAGAAAAACCTATACCCGATTCCCCAATGCCGAACTGAGGCACTCTATCAAAGTTCGGGGATACCATCCGCGATATTCAGTCTGTCAAATAAACGGTATTGCGGAATCGTTGCCGGCGAGCCTCAAGTGATTTTTTTAGGGGAGTAAGGTCGGGTTTTTGCTGTTTCCCCTTTTCTTCCCACCATTGTTTCCATTCCGTGATTTTCCGTAGTTTCGTTTCTTCTTTCATACCCTTAGCAAATGAAAATTCGCGTCCGACGATCAATCCCAGCAGACCCAGGTATTCTTCCAGCTCTAGCGTATTAATCGCCCCGGTTTCGTAGTACGCGCCGGGCACTCTCACGCTTCCGTCATGTTTTAAAGCATCAAGCATATGTGGGAATACGAGTTTTATGTCTTTCTCTGCATGATCAAAGTCGTTCGCTGCCAGATAATAGATTCCACGCATAAACACATATTCAGCCCATCCATTACTATTTAAATATTCTTCAAGGGTGCCAACGTTCCCCTTTTTCATTCGTTGGTTCAAATAGTCGGTGATCGGCTCCACAGCTCTATCAAATTCACCTTGTACATAATATAAATACGATGCCCCAAAAGCTTCGTTGTTGCCGTACCCGTCAGTCGTCTTTAACATCAGGTTCCAGAGCCGCAGCTTCTGTTCTGGGTGGTATTGTAACAGCGTGGTCATCTCAGGATCGATGACCGCCTTGACAACTCGATACGGAGTTAGATAGGTGAACTCTTTTTCCTGTCCGGCCTGGACCTCGACCGTTTCCTGCTTTTCACCCCCAACCGTTTGCAACCGCAGAGGGCAAGGTAAGGCAAACTCCCCCTCGTTTTGAATTCGCACCTTCGTATAAAATCCATCGCCGCTTTTCTCGGATTCCAAATCTACCACTCGATAACTGGCGTACCCCGGGGTACACAACATGCCTTTGAGCAACGAGGTCATATCTCTTCCAGAAACAGTGTTGAAGGTGTGGATAAAGTTGTCGATATCGGCTTGCCGTCCCCGGTAGGTATCCACGAACGTCTTCAGGCATCGGAAAAAGGTATCATCGCCGAGGACCTGGCGGATCTGGTTTACTACCAGGGGCCCCCAGTGCCTTACGGAAGCTTTCCTTAGGTTGGAATTCGCAGGGACGACCAAGACCGAGTATTTGCGGGGATCATTTTGTATCACGGGGAGATACGTACAATATCGCCTTTGCTTCCAGCCAATAATATTTCCGTCTGAAAAACTTCTATCAAACGATTGTTTATTACCCATGCTCTTCAATATCCAGCGGGCGGAAAATTCCGCCATGGCTTCGCTCAGAAATTCACCGCCCTCTCCATAGGTCGATACCAATCCCCCCCACCAGGTATGAGCCATCTCATGCGCGTTCAGGCATGTATTCTCCAACTCGCTTATAGGAACGATATGCCCATTGGTGAATGAATTCGCCACTCCTGCCACCGCACTGCCCACCAGCCGGTAAATTCTATCTGCCGGTTTCCCATACAATTCGGTTCCGTACTGGAATATCCGCGCATAGGTTTTGAATTGATCGACAGTATGCTTCAGGAGGGTTTCATCCGCGACATAGATCTCGAACGTCATGTCCTTTTTGGCCCATGTTGCGGTTTTGTAGGGACCTAAGAAAAGATAGGGCATGCCCGGCGCTATCGTCAGCGATTTCCACACATCTCGAATCCACCCGTCTTTCTCAACTCGGCGCACCAGAGCACCATCTGCTACTGCTACATTTCCTTCGGGATACGTTATTCGTAATTCCCAATTGGGAGGATACATACGTACATGAGCTTTGATATCGTAATACGGTTCGGGACACCAGAGATAATCGCCTCCCCGCAAATAGATTTCCTTAATGCCCTTGTTTGACCTGAGTATCGGCGAACTGGAAAAATCGGATTTTCCGGTCATCGTGTACTCGAACTGAAGCAACACCTTCTGACCGGGTAACACCGGCGGTGTAAAATTAACTTGATAATATTCCCAGGTATCGTCGATTTTATTCGTTGCAAACGACAATTCGGTTTTTCGGTTCTCATGTTGCCGATAGATATGTTTGATAACCGCCCCAAACGCAGGATCATTAAATCCCCCCGGGCAAAGCCAGAAGTCTCCTTGCTTCAGTGTGTTCTTGGATAAGTTCTTCACCGTTGCGATTACGAGGGCGTCCACCGTGTTACTTTGAAAATCCGTTTTGAGATCTATATCCAGATAGGTAACGGCCAGAGCGGTCCCATACGGATTTTCGTCCGTTGTTGTTTCCGCAAACATAGAAGAGGAGGCACATAAAACCAATATGCAGAACAAGCATACATTGCCTGGATGGGAAAAGTACTGATACATAATTACACCTCGTGCTTCTTCGGGTATTGCACCGATAAAGTTATACTGGATTAGAAGGTCGAATCTGGTTGGAACGGCCTCTTTAGGCTTTTTACTATCAAATCACGTGCCTACGGTTACGGAATACAGAGAATGTCCTCGGTAAAGAGAACTCCTTGAGGCTGCCTGGTTAAGGTTTTATTTCTCGCTAGCGCTGTGACGGTGACGGCGCTACCGACGCCGGTTCCTCCGAGACGGAAGTGGGTGGAGGGGGCGTAGCGGCAACAGCGCCGGCAACGGCGTACGTAAACATCTTGACTCGTTTCTCAAATTCTTCCGGCGTGATCTCTTTTTGGGCCGCCGCATTCACATCCGACTTCTTCACTCGCACCGTCAGTACCGTTTGGCCGGACGTACTCTGTGAATCTATAATATAAGGATCAACGAAAAATATTTCACTCTTATCATCGTCACCGTCGGATTTACTCACGACCATTTTCTGCGTGACGGTGGGGACCGCGTCACCGACCACCACTACAGTAATCCATTCGTCGGCTTGCAGAGAGCGGATATTACTCGCGTGTAGCAGCGCTTTGAGCAGGCTTTGTTTTAACTCCGCTACCTTTTCGGCGTCGTATTGGGGCATGGAAACGGGTCGCGTCCAGATGGTATGGGGCTTCCTGGGATAATAACCGGCGTCGGGTTTGGCCTGTAATTCCTGTTTCGTCTGGGCCCACAAGGGATCGGTTACCTCTTCCTTTACTTCTTTTTCCTCGGTTTGAATCGGAGGCAGCAAGCTCATCTTTACGCGCAGCTTAAACAACACGCCATATCCCTGTAAATAGATCATATCCCCTATGGGAATGTCCCCGGTTAAAAGACCATACGGAGAATCGGAGTACAATAACGAAACATTACCATACCCGCTTCCTATGCGCAGTCGTTTTTGGAAGATCCGGTTCATAATCGTCATATCTTCGCGGATCGCCTTTATGGTTTCATCCGTGATGTCTTCCGACGGTATTATCAGCACGGCATCCGCGCCATATCCGTAACCGGAAGATACTTGCATAGCGGTAGCCAACGCTTTCGCTCGTCGGCTGGGAGCAATACTAATATTACTGCCGGAAGAAACACCTGCCACACCGCCCGTCATCTCTCCGCCGCCCATCATCCCCCCGCTTCCCATCATTCCTCCACCGCCGGAACTCAGTTTCGGTGGGGTAATGACCGATATGGAGTTTACCGTAGATGCACCTGGTGTGACCTCCACGGTCGCCGCCTTAGCGGTATCGGATTTTTCTTCGACCAAAACGGTATCGGTCTGAGCCCAGGTCATACTCCCGCATAACAACAAAACACCCGTAACTGCTTGAATTACATGTAGTCGATTCATAACAAACTCCTTTCCACTTAGTTGGGTTTTGGGCTCGGTTCCTCCGGTTGAGGAAGCCCTTTCGGTCTATGGGTTAGTAATTGCGCCACACTTTGTTGCGTTTCCAGCAAGCGCCCGTCGGTCTCCCGGGCAAACAGGGTGAATTCATTGCGCAACTGTTCCTGTTCCGTTCCTAACTGATTCAGGATACGTCCATAAATTTTGCGCTCTTCTAATTGCGATATTTTGACCGTTTCGAGAAGTTGTTCCAGCAGGTGATTGGTCTGAGTGCCGCTGGCCGTCAAGGTTTGGATGGCATATTCCTTTAACTGCAGTTGAATCTGCCGGTAGAGCGCTTCGGAAACCTGGGCCCGATAGCTCGCCAACGTAAGCACCATCTCCTGACTCAACTGCCGCCGAACATCCTCCTCGATCTTCGGTCGCATCGATGCCGTTAGCGAACTTTCCAGATCCTGCTGCAGTGCTTCCGGATTAACAGACTTCGATGCCCCCACTCGACCGGCCACCACTCCCGCCGCCAGCAGGACCGCCGCCGCCGCCGACCAACGCAAGACGCCATACCAGACGGATCGTTTCCGTCGCGATAGTGTCACCGACGGAACCTGCCAGCTATCCATCTTTATCATGGTCGCTTGCCACGATTTCACCTGCGTCTGACAATCCGTACAGGCCTTCAGGTGTCCGGTCATTTCCTTTTGTTCCGGTTCTTCCAACTCGCCGTATAGATACGACATCCATGTTTCCGGTTCAGGATGGTTCATAACAAAACCTCCAATTTCCTCTTAATCCTGCCTTCCGTCGATTTCACAACGGTCGAGGTTTCCGTTAAAGCCGGCTTAAGCAATCGTCCGAGTCGATTCAATGCTTCGATCATACGTGATTTCACGGTCCCTTCGGCGATACCGATCACCTCGGCGATCTCGCGAAATTTAAGTCCCTCGTAGTGCCGCAGTATCAAGACCACACGATGCATCTCCGGCAATCGCAACAAGGCCATTCGCACCAGTTCCGCCTGTTCTTTTTTTCCCACCGCCGCGTCCGGCGTTTCACTGAAGGCGCCGATCTCCGTTTTGTCCGCGAAATCTTCCTCAATCGAACCGGCGCTGGTCTCGCGCTGATTCCGTAGCCGCCGCTGTTCGTCGTAGCACACATTCAACGCGATCCGCCAGAGATAACTCGACAATTTTCCTTCGCCTCGATAACTGTGCCGCCGGGCGTATAATCGCGTAAACGCCTCCTGGGCCAGATCCTCGCCCCGATGCACATCGCCGGCCATCCGGATGCAAAGCCGCTGAATCCGTTCTTCCCAGCGCCGAACCAGCAGGGCAAACGCCCGGTCGTCCCCCTCCCGCTGCACGCGCAGCATCGCCTCCTCATCGCTCAGGACGATTTTCCCGCTCAAATACGAAAACAGGCGTTTCGGCATCCCAAGTCCCATCCTGTTGGCTGCTTTTCCACCCGTAGGAGGCGCCCCTATACGAGTTTGACTGTCTCCTGCCGGTTCCTATCCATATAGACCGCTTTCGTATCCATTTCGATCAAAAAAAATATACCCAAATGGTTCAAATTTTGATATTGTAGGCTCCGGGAAAGGAGCTAATGCTTATGAATTGTCCAAAATGTAATCATGAAATGACCGAGGGCACATTTGAGGATGTGGAGGTCGAGCAGTGTGAGCAATGTCAGGGTATCTGGTTTGATCGGGATGAGTTGCGGCAAGTCAAAGATCAAATCGATCCTGATCTCAACTGGATGGATTTCGAACTATGGAAACATAAAGATCGATTCCACATTCACTCCAAAACCCCTCTCTGCCCTCGATGTAACCAGGAAATGATTGCGATCGAATATGATAAAACCAAAATTGAAGTTGATTATTGTGACAAATGTCAAGGAGTTTGGCTGGATGGGAATGAACTGCAAAAAATTATCGAAGCGCTTCAATATGAACTGACTTCAAAAAGCGCAACCGACTATCTGAAAGCCAGTCTGGTAGAAGCGAAGGAGATCATTACCGGTCCGGAAAAATTCCTCTCCGAATGGCGCGATTTTCTCACCTGTTTACGATTCCTGGAACTACGCATATTCGCCGAAAACCCAAAACTCTACGAATCCATTCGTGATATCCAAAGACCGTTTCAATAATGTGCCTCTCGCGAGTCTTCCTTCGCAGTTTAACTCATAGTTTGCTTGTAATCTTCATTCCATTGGATTCTTAAAATAATTCTTGACAAATACATTGATTCCGAATATTAATAATCATCATAATGAGTTCAATTATCAACGTATCCAATCGGCTGCCGATTACTCTCGGTAGGGAAATTAAAAAATCGTCCGGCGGCTTGATATCGGCTCTGGAGGCCATCCAGCAGGATTATTCTTTGAAATGGGTGGGATGGACCGGCGGTGCGACTCCCGACGATGCTCCCAAACGAACTGAAATCTCCCGGCGAATCCGGGCAAATTTTGATTTCCATCCGATCTTTCTCAACCGTCGTGAAGTCAGTGACTATTATAACGGATTCGCCAATGCCAGTTTATGGCCTCTGCTGCATTATATGTCCACCTATTCCCGCTACGAAAAAGGCTGGTTCGAAGCCTACCGAAAGGTCAATAAATATTTTGCCGATCAGGTATTGAAACTCGCTACTCCGCAGGATTTACTCTGGGTGCACGATTATCATTTAATGTTGCTGCCGGAATTATTGCGTCGGGAGAATCCCAGGCTGAAAATCGGGTTTTTTCTGCATACGCCGTTTCCCTCCTACGAATTGTTCCGCTGTCATCCCGACCGGGAAGCCCTGCTGAAAGGGATTCTGGGAGCGGATTTAGTCGGGTTTCATACCTACGGGTATCTGCGGCATTTCCGCAGCACGGCGTTACGCGTTCTGGGACTGGAATCCGAAATCAATTGTATCGCTCACGATAATCAAAAAACTCATCTCGGCGTGTATCCTATTGGCATCGACTCCGCTAAATTCACCCGGGCTTTACAAAGCATGGAATACCAGAAATATTTAATGGACTATCGGGAAACCTATCAGAACCGCAAGGTCATCCTGGGCGTGGAACGGCTCGACTATACCAAAGGGATTCCCCGTCGGCTCGATGCCATCGAACAGTTCCTCGCCCGGTCAAAACGGCGGGAGGACGTGGTTTTCATTTTAGTCGCCGTCCCCTCACGCGGGGAGGTGCGCGAATACCGCGAACTGCTGGAAATGGTGGAAGGG
>CAZNQT010000062.1:0-13840 GCA_964574885.1 uncultured Pirellulales bacterium | reverse complement strand
GCTTACTTGCACCTGCACTTGCTGCAGAGAGCTTTTCGCTGCCTCAATTTGCGCTGTGATTCGTTCGATCTCCTGACGAGCGGCTTCGGTCCCTTTCTGGGCCGAACGGACCTGGGCCTCGGCGACTTCCTTTTGTGCCTTTGCCTGTTCGTACTGCTGACCGGTCGCTGCATCGCTTTGATACAATTTCTCGTAGCGCCGGAAGTCGGAGACGGCTTGCTCGAGTCTGGCACGGGCCGCATCGTGTTGAGCCTGAGCCGATTCCAGGTTCGCCTGGGCGGATTTACGGCCTCTCTCCAGCACCTGTATCTGCGCCTGGACCTGCTGTTCGCGGGCCCGCAGGTCTCGATCGTCCAGAAGGGCGAGGAGTGTGGCCTCTTGACCCGGCTTGGCACTCTGGACCGAATTGCCTTCCTGAACCGCGATTTCGATCACCTGGGACATAAGGCGACTGGCGACCTTCGCCTCGACCTGATTACGGATCGAGCCGACTTGCTCGATAATCAAAGGAAACGTCCGTTGTAGCACCGGTTCGGTGGTTACGCCTTTGGCTTTTACTTTCGGGATCAGCGGGCCCGGTTCGGTCTTGCGATGGAAGGTTCCCGAAAGCCAAAGCATTATCACTACCAGAAAGACAATCACCAGTAGTCCGGCGGTAATGCGCCAAACGATTCGTCCTATCCGCTTTACGCGACTCATAATTACTATCCTAACTTTTATTTATCCGATTCATTTCGGATTTCCATTCGGTCGGCGAAATCTCCCAGTGCCTGTCGCAGTAAGGCGTGCGCGATCCGACCGTCGAACACCGCGGCGGTGTAAGCCGTCTCGGCGCGGTTCCATTCCAGTTCCGTCTGCAGTAGGGCCTCTACGGTTACGACCTGTTCCTGATAGAGCTTGCGAGTTTCCTCCAGAGCGCTTTGGGCCCAGCGGCGGCGCTGGCGGGCCACCTCGATTTTCTCCATGGCTTCTTCCACCGCCAGCGAGGCCTGCGTTACCTCCAGGGCAATGTCCAGCGTCAACTGGACGCCCCGGCTTTCCATCTCCCGCAACTGCGCCTGCGCTTCGAGGATTTTGGCCCGCGTCAGACCGCCTTGAAACACATTCCAGCCGGCCTGGGCGCCGAACATCCAACTGTCTTCAAATTGATCGAATTTTTCGGAATCGAACTGGTATTGCGCAAACACGCCCAGTTTGGGCCAGGATTCGCTCTTCGCCGCGCGAATCCGCGCCCGGGCCGCCTTGCCCAGATACGCTGTCGCTTCCAACTCCGGACGCTGCTGCAGCGCCTGCTCGATCATGGCGTCTTCGGTCGATTCCGGCGCCGTAAATATTGGAGTGGACAAGCTGAGATTGGGATCCGGGATTTCTACCGGTGTGATTTCACGTACCAGCAGTCTCTCTAGCGCCGCCTGCAAGCGCCGGGCGCCGATACGAGCGGATACCAGATTTCCTTTGGCTTCCGCGGTACGTGTTTTCAAGCGCATCAATTCACTCGTCAAAGCGGCCTCGGCCTCGACACGGGCCTGGCCCAGTTTTTCGTTGGTGTGGGCCTGATCCAAGGCCAGTTCAGCCACTCGGGTAAATTGTCGCGCCTGCAACCAGCGATAATAGGTCTGAGTTACGGTCCCGACCAATTGATTCCGCGCCGATCGCCATTGAGAATCATACGATTGTTGTTGATATTGGGCTGCCCGGCGATTGGCCGACCTGCCGCCGGCGTCCAGCAGCATCATATCGGAGCGGATCTGCGTGCCGAAGTTCTGCTGCCGACCGGGATTATTGAAATTCGTTCTCGGGTCCAACCGCCGCTGGTTGATGATGTGCATCATGGCATACACCGGATTATCGGTGACATTATAGTCCTGTGAGAGTGCCAGCCGCGGATAATAGGCCGCTTCGGCTTGATGAATCTGCTGTGAGGCCGCTTCGATCCGTCTTTGCATCTGCTCCAATTCCGGACTCGCCGAAAGCGACTCTGCAACTGCCTTCTCTAACGTGAGTGTTTCCAAGGCATTAACGTTTGGTTCGTTCGAGTGTCCCCCGAAGCGGACGAAACTTTGTTTATAGATCTCAAACGGGGTAGAATCTTTAGATGCTTTTCCGGGAGATATCGGGGAACAGCCAATGAGCATACCCAAGCCGAAAAAACAAAAAATAATCTGGATAGAAAGGATTTTTTGCTCACCATGTAACATATATTATTATTCAATTCACTTTACGAATAATTGTTGTACTAGGCTTTCAAGTAGAATATAGGAGTAATTTGGTATAAGTCAAGTACGAACGAATCGGGCAGGAGTATATTATGCGACGTAAAACGTTATTGATAGTCCTATTTTTATGCTTGATCCCACCGGGAATCGCTCGAACGGAACCGCCCCAAATGCGTGGGATTTGGATGCACGCTACGCAAATCAAAACGCCCGTAGAAGCGGATGCACTGGTCGCTAAAATCGACCGGGCTCATCTCAACGCCGTTTTCATACTCGTCTGGTACTGGGGCGGTCAGGCGTATTTTCAAAGCGATTTCTATCCGATGGGCGACGGAGTACAGAAGAATTATGATCCGCTCGGGTACATGGTAACGCATTGTCATAAACGAGGGATCGAGGTACATGCCTGGTTCGTGAACGGCTCGTATGGCGACTCGCAGCCAAAATACGTCCTCGATACTCATCCCGATTGGGCGGTGGAGGACGGCGGCGGCGGACAACTCTGGTACGACTTCGGTAAACCTCAGGTGCGTAAATTCCAAAGCGACCTGATGATCGAGTGTCTGAAAAAATATGATATCGACGGATTGCACTTTGACTATATTCGTTATGGTCCGCGTATGTGTTATTGTGATCATTGCCAGAACGAGTTTGCCCAACGATATGGATTTGAACCCATGGTGGGCAAACGTCGGACCAGCTTTCCCTCGTTTACCGGAATTGCTGGCAATACCTTGAAGGATCCCACGACGGCGGTTGTGTTGGCGGAATTCGCCGATGATACACTGCCGGCGATAGCTCTGAATCAATTGGGAACGGGCCGGATCTTGCTGCTGAACTGGCATGCGGAAAGCGATATGTCTCCTGCCGTTGCCGAAGCCGTAAAACGTTTTCTTAAAAAATGGACCTCGAAAGGCGCGAATGTGTATATCACTAATACCGCCGCCAATCGAGCCCAATACGGTAATCGGTATCTCGGAACGGCAGTCCGTGCCCTCGCTCATCTGGGCTATAAAACCACTACGGTTGGGGAAAACCGCATTGACAAGCTTCCAACCGGCAGCGTCCTCGTTCTGCCTGCTGTCTATATTATCCCGGAAGAAACGGCCCGGAAGCTGGAATCGTTCGTTAATGTCGGCGGTAAATTACTTATCATCGATGGGCCGGTAACATCGATGAAATTACCCGCCATGCAGCGGATAACCGGTTTTGCCGCTGCCGGTCCTTATATCTATCGCGACGATATGATCCGGTCCACCGGTCGTGATCCCTTCGTGCCCAAAGGTGAACATCATTTCAATCTCGAACGGATAAAATTACGCGCGGAAAAGTGGGCCGAGTACCGCAAAGCCGGCGTCACTTCGCTTGTTCAGGATGTCTATCATCGCGCCAAGAAAATCAAACCCAACGCTCAGATTACGGCGGCCGTCTTTACGCCGCTCAAATCGGCGAATACCGTGTTTCAGGATTGGCCCGGCTGGCTCCGCCGGGATTGCATCGATTACGTCATTCCCATGGCTTATACTACCGATACCCAAAAACTCGAAAAACAGATCAAAGAATGGCAGACGGTCGATCCCAGGCTCGACCGCATCATCCCCGGCTTGTCGATTTACGAGAAAACCGGCGGTAAATCCGTCACCCGCCATCTCGACCTGATTCGTAAGCAGGTACAAAAATGTCGCCGATACACTCCACACGGCAATCTCTTTTTTGCCCTGCCCTATCTCAATGACTCGCTGGTCGAACTGTGCCGTACGGAATTCTATCCTGTAAAAGTTAAATCCTACCGTCCTGTTGACCGGTAACGGCATTTGTAGAATCAGGGCAAATCAGGGTTGTGAAAAGAAGAAACTAGATTTTTCCTTTAGGTGAACTAACAATAAGCCTTTATTTGACAAGAACTTACAAGTTCAGTGCTTCTATGCCGATATTGCTAAAAAATATTGCTCTAACGATTTGATACTTACCACTTGTATTTTTCCGAGGTATTCCAAAAGAATATGTTACGGAATCGGTTCTTCGAACGAAACGTAGGTTTTTTCGTAATTTTGGTAGCACATCTATATGGCGGTTTTTTAATCTTGACGTCAGTCCCGGAAACTGGCATAGTATTGAATGACGTAAGTATTAGCCTGCCGTAACGTGTGCGCAACAGGAAGGTAAGGGGCTCACCCAAATGACAAGGGGCTGCCAGAAGCCTTACGATGCGGGAAATTCCTTGTAAGTTCTTATAACATAGGAGTTTAATTATGCCGGCTGCCAGAGTATCAACCGAATCCAATAAATCTTTCATTATCGCGATCGTGATTTTCGTGGTCCTGTTTCTCGCCTCCGGGGTGGCGGCCATTATTCTCTATCGCGAGCGGGAATCTAACATCCAGGACCGAGACAAAGCCGTTAGCGATCTGGCCAAAATCG
This sequence comes from uncultured Pirellulales bacterium, assembly GCA_964574885.1. Lineage (GTDB taxonomy): Bacteria > Planctomycetota > Phycisphaerae > Sedimentisphaerales > SM23-30 > JAFGFX01. The sequence continues at coordinate 9,203 of CAZNQT010000062.1, read as the reverse complement.
CCAATCGGACGGAAGTTTCTTCGATTAAGCCCCTGGTCGATCGACCTGGAGTCCCCGGTCGGGCTACTGCCGTTGGGGAACTGACTAAAGATGTGCAATTTATCGCGGGTAAAATTCTCGGGCAGGATCAGGTCCCGGCGGGCCTGCTCGCTCTGCGGGATGAGGTCGCTGACAAGTACCAGCCGGTCGAGGAAGCTCTCAAAGCGATGACGATTGAGCCGAAAATTGATCCGGCCATAGGACTGCTTAGCGTCGTGCAAAGTCTTATTAGTCAGATTGGCCAATTGCAGGATCAAATCATTATGAAAGATAATCAGATATCCCAGATGGATACCCAACACCAACAGGAACTGGATGCCCGCAATGCACAAATCGCGACCTTGCAAAAGCAACTGGATGACGAGCAGCGTAAAGCACAAACGCACGAAACCGAGTATAGTAACCTGGGCAAACAACTCGAGGCCCGTTACGTATCCGAAAAGAATGATCTCCAACAGCAAATCACTTCTCTGCAGGAGCAGCTTAAACAGGCTCAAGACAATAACAGTAAAATGGACGAAGAAATCAAAAAGTATCAGGTCGCCGTGAAACAGCTTAATGATCGATTAACGGTTTTCCAGCCGAAACCGGATCATATTACTCCTTTTGAACCCGACGGCCATATCATCAATGTGGATGAACGCGATCAAGTGGCCTATATCGACCTGGCCAGGGGCGACCAGATCTATCGAGGCCTGAAATTTACGGTCTATGATCGCTTTCGACGCATCCCCAAAAGCGGACAGGGCAAAGGGGCGATAGAAGTCATCGAAATCATGGATGAGGTCTCGAAATGTCGTATTACGGAATTCAATGAAACCGATCCGATTATGGAAAATGATATTATTGCCAACCTGATTTGGAGCAAAGATAAAAAATATAACTTCTGTGTGGCGGGCGATTTTGACTTTAATGGCGACGGCATGATAGATCAGGACGGCCTACAGAAGATCACGGAATTAATTGAGCACTGGGGCGCTCGGGTCGTTCCCACGCTTTCGGTCGATACGGATTTCCTGGTGCTTGGACATCCGCCGGCTATCCCGACCAAACCCTCTGACGAATACGGGCCCGACTCTCCGATTATGAAGGCGTATTCGCTGGCCAGCCGGAGGCTCAAAGAATATAATGAAACTATTGAAAATGGCAAGGCGCTCGATGTGCCTACGTTTAATCTAAATCGGTTTTTCTACTTCATCGGCTACTTTGAGCAGGCCAAAACCGCAAAATAATCCCAATTACACACCAAGTACACGAAAAATCAAAGCATCCTGACTCTAACACCCAGGATTCCAAACCGCCATAAATGCACATTGAAGTGTGTCGTTGACAATTGATTTTAAGCTAAGATCTTGGTTGATTTGGAACTTGTAACGTCGGTAATCATCCTGGCCCGCCTGAGAAAAAAAGGCGAAGCAGGACAGGAGGGGTTGCCCTGCCTCACCAACAAAGGAGGAGAAAAGAAAACTACATTTTTCAGCCTGCTTTTATCTTAACCAACAAGCTCTTATAATCAATAACCTAAAATAATTACGTTGTCAAGCGATAATTATAAATTTCCGTCAGAGTATATCCACTTAAAAACAAAAAACAATGATTTTGATTTGTTTTGCGTATTTATTTAACTCTAATGGATGATTTTTAAGTCCTCAGGTGATTCGAGATGAAAATAGAATAGTCGGATTACGCCACTCGGTGCGAAATTCAAGGTGGTACGCCCAAAAACACTTTTTTTCTGCAACTTTTCAGAGTCCTCTTTAGATTCAATTTTGTAAGCATAAAAGAAAAATTTTCAATTTGATCTCTGTATCTTTATACACCACAGTTACTTACTAGCAAATAGGGACTCATCGGTTTTTTCTCTATCTATGATTGTCGTCCCAGGATACAATAGCAAGGTTGTTTAAAGGCTATTGGTATGGGTACCGGTAGGAGATTGCAAAAATAGTACTCGAAAAGTCGGTGCTTCGCTTGGAATGAGTCAGGATGGCAGAGGATGAGTCAGAAATATATCCATATCCGGGGGGCGAAAGAGCATAATCTCAAATCGATCGAGGTAAAAATTCCCCGGGATCAATTAGTGGTAATTACCGGACTGAGCGGATCAGGGAAAAGTTCGCTGGCATTCGATACGATCTATGCGGAAGGACAGCGTAAATACGTAGAATCGCTCTCGGCCTACGCCCGGCAGTTTCTCGAACGGATGCAGAAACCCGATGTGGAACAGATCGAAGGCCTGCCGCCGACAATCGCCATCGAGCAGCGCAGCGGGGGGCGCAATCCCCGTTCGACCGTCGCTACGACCACGGAGATCTATGATTATTTGCGGCTACTTTTTGCCCGGGTGGGAAAACCGCATTGCTGTATATGTAATAAGCCGATCAAAACACAGAACGCCGAGCAAATTATCGATGCACTCCTGGCCTCCGGCGAGGAGGCCCGTATTCAGGTCTGTGCCCCCTTGATACGCGGACAGAAGGGTGAGCACGCTGAAATTTTGCAGCGGGCTCAACGGGAGGGCTTTGTGCGAGTACGAGTGGACGGTGAGTTTTTCGATTTGAAGGATGTGCCGGCCCTGGATCGCAAGCGCAAGCACAGTATCGAGGTTATCGTAGATCGGCTGATTTTACGCCCGGCGATTCGGTCCCGTTTGGCCGATTCGATCGAGATCGCCTTGAAGATGGGTGAGGGTCTGGTGATGATCCTGAAAGAGGACAAACGAGGCCGCTGGCGGGAAACGTTTTACAGCGAGAAATATGCCTGCCTAGATCATCCGGAAGCCGCCATGCCGGAACTTTCACCGCGATGTTTCAGCTTTAACAGCCCCTATGGCGCCTGTAAGAGCTGCGACGGTCTGGGCACGATCCTGGAATTTGATCCGGAATTGATTGTACCGGACCCAACGGTATCGCTCACCGAAGGCGCGATCGATGCCTGGCGGCGCGGCGGCAAGCGAATGAACATTTTTTACAATCGCCTGATCCGGAAATTCTGTCGGGAATATGATATCAGCCCGGATACGCCCTATGCCAAGATACCCGCGCAGGTCCGCAAAATCCTCATGTACGGCAGCGAGGATGATTACGAGTACGGCCCAACGTTTGAGGGCGTAATTCCCAATCTGACCCGTCGGTTCCAGAAAACCGACAGTGAGTATGTCAAATCGCGGCTGCACGGTTATCTCTCGGAACAGCCCTGTCAGGATTGTTCCGGGGCACGACTGCGGCCCGAATCGCTGGCAGTCTATGTCGGCGGGAAATCCATTCACGACATAACCTGTATGAGTATCTCCCAGGCACAGGAATTCTTTATAAAGCTGAAACTCTCCGCCGAGCATAAGCAGATCGCCCGTTTGATTCTGAAAGAGCTGCGCAGCCGACTGGAATTTATGGTAAACGTCGGGCTGGATTATCTCACGTTGAATCGCATGAGCGGCACGCTGTCCGGCGGCGAGGCCCAGCGAATTCGACTGGCCACTCAGGTCGGTTCAGCGCTGGTCGGAGTTTGTTATGTGCTCGATGAACCTTCGATTGGTTTGCATCCCCGCGATCACCGCAAGTTAATTGAAACTCTGCGCCATCTGGTCAATATTGGCAATACTGCCCTGGTCGTCGAGCACGATGAAGATACTATGCTGTCGGCCGATTATATTCTGGATATCGGTCCGGGCGCCGGCGCGCACGGCGGGGAAGTGATCGCCCAGGGCAAGATCGAACAGATTATCAAGGCCGAACGATCCCTCACGGGGAAATATCTTTCCAGAAAGCGACAGATCAAGCTGCCCGAAAAACGCCGAAAGGTCAACCTGAAGTATGCCGTCGAGGTCAAAGGCGCCGAACAGAACAATCTCAAAAAAATCAACGTTAAGTTCCCGCTGGGCGTCTTTGTCTGCGTAACCGGCGTGAGCGGTTCCGGTAAGAGCTCGCTGGTCAGTCAAACTCTGCTGCCCGCTCTCAAGCGCAAGCTGTATAACTCACGTCCCAAACCCGGCAAGCACCAATCCCTCGTTGGCGTCACGCGCACTGATAAAGTGATCGAAATTGACCAGAGCCCTATCGGTCGTACCCCGCGCTCCAATCCGGCAACCTATACCGGGGTATTCGATTTAATTCGACAATTGTTCAGTAAGACCCGCGAAGCGAAAATCCGAGGATTTTTACCCGGACGGTTCAGTTTCAACGTCAAAGGCGGTCGCTGTGAATACTGTCAGGGACAGGGTACCAAGAAAATTGAAATGCACTTTTTACCCGACGTCTATGTCACCTGCGAACAGTGTCGGGGCACGAGGTATAACCGCGAAACCCTGGAAATCAAGTACCGCGGCATGAATATCGCCAATGTGCTCGATATGCGAATCGAGGATGCCCTGGCGTTTTTCGAAAATTTCCCCAAGATCAAGCAGTTAATCAAGGCGCTCCATGATGTCGGTTTGGGATATATGTCGCTGGGCCAATCTTCGACGACGCTATCCGGCGGCGAGGCCCAGCGGGTAAAACTCGCCGGCGAACTGGGTAAAACCAGCACCGGTCATACCCTATATATCCTCGATGAACCGACGACCGGTCTGCACTTTGCCGATATCCATAACCTCCTCGACGTACTGAATCGCCTGGTCGATATGGGCAATACGGTCTTGGTGATCGAACACAATCTCGATGTGATCAAGATGGCCGATCATATAATCGATCTGGGTCCGGAAGGCGGCGATGCCGGCGGCGAGATCATCGCCGAAGGCAGCCCCGAAGAAATCACTAAAAACAAAAACAGCTACACCGGCCAATTCCTCAAAGAAAAACTGGGCCTTTCCAAACCACGCCTGAAAAAACGAGCCTGAGAATCGTAATGGTAATATAAAACTACGAGGCTCGGGGTATATCTAATGACTCTTTTTTCCCACAGGACTTTAAAGCGTATTCGTGTCCATAGCCTGCATTTTTCGGAGTTCAATCTGTTCAAAACGCCGGATGATCCCGCGATACAGGCTCAACGATAATATGGTGCAGAGGACGCCGGGAAGCAACAGGGGATAATACACGGCATAGGGCTGGGACTGGATCAGGGCGAAAATCCCCGCTCCCAGAGAAACGCATCCAAAAATCAGCAGGAGTCGTAATGCCGTAATCACCACGAGTTTTCCTTTTCCCATACCGTTCAAAATGCCGATCAGCGCGCCGAGTAGGCCGATTGAGGCGCCGCCAATGGCGCCTATCCAGCCGGCGGTTCGATTCGTCCACCATACGTTTTTCACGCCGGAAGAATGGCTCAGACTTTTGATGAAGGTATCACAGGCTACCTGGTCTGCAAATTGTACCAGACGAATCGGAGACAAATAAACGGTTCCGGTGCCAGGTAAAAAAACCTCAAATTTCAGCTTATAGGGTAGCTGGGGAGGATCTCCTTTCCGTTTGATAAGTAGCATAAAGGGCCGCCAGTCGGAACTGCCGGCAAGCTGCCTCATAGGGCCTTCCGTGCCGAAAGTGCGTTGTAAACTTTTTTCCTCCTCGGAATAATAGATGTACATACCCAGGTGACCGATCCCCTGAATTTGGTTGTATCGTATCATTCCGGTCAGCGCGAAGTATCGCTGAGTAAGGTTGGGTTGATCCACGGTCAGAATATGAAAAATAATAGGCTGATTCCGGGTGTTTTGCAGTTTAAGCGGCTTGACGTTGATATCATTGTCCACCGGTAGGATTTCTCCCTCGGGTAATTTGTCTTGTTGGGCCAATTGAGGCCAGGAAAATTGCATCAGAGTATCCTGGGCAAGAAGGGGACTAACGAAACACAGTAGGTTAATAATCACATTTACTTTTTTCATAACGGCTTCTCCACGTCGGTTTTATAAGCCTGGAGTAAGGTTTTTAAGGTGTACATGTCGATTTTCTGCTCGGCATAGAGGCTGCGGATGAGCCTTTCAAAATCACTCATGGATTCCCGGCTGTCCCAAATCTTTACCTTCTCGATAAGCCGATCCAGCCTCAACCGAACGGTAGGGTAGGTGATACCGTACATCCGGGCTATCTCCTTGAGCGAACCGGAGGCCAGGATAAAACGTTTAATAAAGGCGATGTCTTCGTCATTAAGACAATTAAGCCAGTTTTCGTTTATGCTTGCATTATCATCCATACATGCCCTATTTAAAAATAATATTAAAATACAAATCAATTATAATATAAATAATATTAAAGTCAATGTAAATATAATTAAATTCAGAAAAAATTACCGGTACTTTGCTTGACAACTTCTACAAATGTAGTATTATTTACTACAAATGTAGAAGTTTTTTGTGGCCTCGAATTTTAGAAAGGAATCGGTAATGAAACTATCGGAAGCGGAATGGCAGATCATGAACGCCTTGTGGGACAAACACCCGGCGTCGGCCCGGGAAATCGCTTCCCGGCTGCCCAAAGGCGTCCATTGGGCCTATACTACGATCAAGACGATGCTCACCCGCCTGGTCGAGAAAAAAGCCGTCAAGGAACAAAAGAACGGTAACACGAGTATCTACGATCCGATCGTAACGCGTAAAAACGCCCGTCGTAATGCACTCAAGTCACTGGTCAATCAGGCATTTGACGGGGCGTTCGGCCCGTTGATGCATTTTCTCGTGGAAGAACAGAATCTGTCGGATAAACAACGGTCGGAACTGGTCCGGTTATTGAAAGAAAAAGACCTATAAAAAAGTCGATGGCATGGTTTAAATGACTAATGACGAAATTCGAATGATGAATCAATGACAAAACCAGAATGACGAATAATGAACTATATCGGGTGACATGCTCAAGTACTCTTGAGCATGGTTTCCCTTGAATGGGGAAAAATTGTGATAATACAATACGTACGAACTTGGGTAAGGAGTACTTACGATGGTCGATACGTTGAATGAGATTACGTATGTTTGGTGGCATTGGATGTTCAGTATGTTTTGGCAGGTGGGGGTGCTGATTGTCCTGATTGGGATTCTTGATCTGTTGATACGGAAATGGGCTTGGCCGCAACTGCGTTATGCGCTCTGGCTGTTGGTACTGGTTAAGCTGGTGCTGCCGCCGTCTCTGACCGCGCCAACCAGTCTCACCTCGAATCTTCAGCCGTTAGCGAAAGATACCCTGGCAGCGCAAATACAAAAGTCGGAGCCAAAGGAAGTTGCCGATCCTGGTTTGTATCCACTTACCGTACCTGTTTCCGAATATGATCTCATCAAAGAACCAATGCCACAGGTCGTGCAGATGCAGCAGATGCAACCGGTTGTTTCTGAGAATCCGCCTTTGGAGTCGGTTGCTGCGTTCGCAACGGAAGTACCTCCGATACAGGAGGCGAGAGCCGCTATCCCGAAGGTCAAACTACACTGGAAATTTTATCTAATGTTGACGTGGGCTTTGGGAATTTGGATCTTTGCCGGGTGGTTTATCCTGCACTGGCGCCAGTTGACCAGGCAGGTCCGCAGACAATCGCAAACCGACTTGTTGCCGGATTGGTTTTTCGATTTGTTACGCGAAACCGCCGAGCTTTTAGGACTGCGACGAATTCCCCGTGTAGCGGTATCGAGCAAGATCGCGACGCCGGCGGTATTTGGCCTGTTTCGACCGACTCTGTTGATGCCGACAGCCAATCTGGATTCATTATCCCGCCGCGATGCCCGACATGTCCTCCTGCATGAATTGGCCCATATCAAACGAAGAGATCCGCTCGTCCATACCTTCAACCTGCTTTTACAGATGGTGTATTGGTTTAATCCATTACTGTGGCTAGTACGTAGGCAATTACAGCATTTGCGGGAATTGTGTTGTGATGCAACCGTAGCGAAGATTTTAAAGGAGAATACCATGGCCTATCGCGAAACCCTGTTAGAAACCGCCAAACGTCTATTAGCGAAGCGAACCGAGCCCGGACTGGGACTGCTCGGTCTCTTTGAAAACTCCAACCGCCTCGTCACCCGACTCAAATGGCTCGAAAAAAATACCTGGAAACACACGCGTCTTCGCTTTGTGGTCGTCGTCTTGGTCATTACCGCCGTCTCCGCCTGCATCCTCCCCATGGCTCAGGCGGAAAAGAATACCGATGATGCCGGTCTGATAGGGCAGGAGAAATCGGCGGTGCAATCCAATACTGCCGGCAGCGAAGGAAACTCTGTACGAAATGAAAAACCTACGCTTCAGATGAAAGCCAGAGATGTTGAGATCGAAACGAAGGATGCCAAACTACAGGCCGACGAGATGAATCTCGCCGTCTCGGGCGAACCGGTGAAAAAAACCGACGAAATAAACCTGCAGGTGAATCCAGAGGACAAAAATCGTCTGCGCCTGCAAATCCAGAATATGTCTGTGAAAAAGCTGCCCGAATTTATCACGGCTTTCACCGGGAAAACCGTAATTATGTCGGACGATCGAATCGGAAATCAGTCGATTACCATTTATTCACAGCAGGAAATCACCAAAGATCAGGCCCTGGATTTAATCCGCAACGCCCTGAAATTGAAACAGATTCAACTCGAAGAACGAGACGGCATCCTCTATCTTGGCTCCCAAACACTCCCGCCCGCCGCATCTGTAACATCCTCAACCTTACCTAAACCGCAGATTCTGCTCGAAGCCCAATTTATCCAAATCCCCAAGGCGAATCTATCTCCCGATTTGCAGCCGAAAATCGAAAAGGGAGAAGTACCCACCTCGATCTTCCCGGCTGATCGATTGGATGCGACGATCAAACAGCAGAGCCTGTTGAAGGATTCTCAGATTCTTTCCGCACCCACGGTATTTGTCCGTACCGGCAATACCGCGGAAATATTTACCGGTCAGGATCATCCGGACTCTAAATTCGCCCAGGGGCTCCGACTGCGAGTGCTTCCCACCCTGGATAACGAAGATCACATCCGCCTGGATCTTCAGTTATCCCAAAAAGCGCCTCGCTCCACCGCCGATGCGGAATATGCCACCGGATTCTATGACAACCAGGTCACCCTTCAGGCCCGCTTGCAGTCCGGTCAATCCCTCCTCGCCGTCCTGCCGGAAGAGTTTTTAACTACTCTTCCCGACGTAAAAAATGTCATGGACTCCCGAATCCTCATGATGCTCAACGCCACGATTTTACCGGCCCGGAAAGATATATCCTCACTCGATCAGGTGTTACATGACAAGTTGGCCAATACTGCTGTGTCGGTGGAGTAT
>CAZNQT010000061.1:0-13918 GCA_964574885.1 uncultured Pirellulales bacterium | reverse complement strand
GAATATCGACGATAATGCCGCCGCCGTCTTCCTTGCGGAAATTCCAGGACGGTCGCTGGGCGGGTGTGCGATGGCCTTCAAAGCCCCAGTAGCCGAACTCAATGCGGATCGTGATGATACGACCGAAAAAATTCGACTCGATCAGGCGTCTGAGTTTGAGCAAACCCGGCAGCCAAAGTTTATCTTGTACGACGCCGCTTTTAACCCCTTTTGCTTGCGCCAGGCGATATAGTTCCATACCATGGGCGCAGGATTCAGCGGTGGGTTTTTCGCAGTAGATGTGCTTGCCGGCGGCGATGGCCTGTTTGACACATTCGTAGCGACGGTTGGTGGTCTGGGCGTCGAAATAGACGGAGTAATTCGGATCGGCCAGAGCTTCGTCCAAATTAGTGGACCATTTTTCGATGTCGGCTTTTTCCGTAAGGGCTTTGAGTTTGTCGGGATTACGACCGAGCAGTAACGGTTCGGGCATGATCGTATCGCCGTTGTCGAGTCTGACGCCGCCCTGCTCGCGGATGGCACAAATCGACCGAATGAGATGCTGGTTCGTACCCATGCGTCCGGTGACGCCGTTCATGATGATGCCGATATTATGCGTGGTCATTATTACTCCTTACTCAGGTTTATCCGTGCATTGGGGATGAGCTCCGTCAGGTAAAGGAGGCGCGTCGTCACCGGCCTTGGGCAGGGCGCCGGTGAGTTCCTGGCGCCAGTGGGCGACGTCGCCGCCGGGGGAATAGCAGTATATCATCCGGGCAGGAGTGTCGCCGATATTGGTAATCTGATGGAATACGCCGGAGGGAATTTCGATGATTTGGCCTGCGGTCATAGTTTGCTTTTCTGCGCCCAGGCACATTTCGCAGGTTCCTTCGAGGAGAAGATAGATTTCCACCTGATCCTGATTGTGCCAGGGGACCTGACCGCCGTTTGGCTCCAGTTCGACGTAGCCAAGACTGAACTTGTCCGTATCGATCGACAATCCCGGACCGACGAGCGGTCGGGTGCGCCGACGGGCCGGATAGGTGCGACCTTCGATATTCCTGATATCGATGATATTCACAATGATCACTCCTGAAAATTTCCATATTGAATGGCGTATAAAACAATTCGTTCATGCTCAAGCTCCGCTTGAGCATGCCACCCAGCCAATTTTAGATCCTTCGCTGCGCTCAGGATGACATCTATACAATCCCGGATTAACCGAAGAAGGTATAGTAGGGCATATTGTTAGCCAGGCGCCGGACGTAGAGGGTGAGTTCGCGAAAGTGGTAGTCGCCCCACATGCTGGATTCGCCGCAGGGGATTTTTCTTCCTTCCGGGATGTAATCCCAGCCATTAGGCCGATGATATACGGAATGCAGCAGCAGGCCCTGATGATTCTCGTCGGTGCTGAGGTAGGGTTCGTCCAGGAGGGTGTCGAGCACGGTTAATCCGGCCTGGAAATAGCGTTTAGCGTCTTCGGCGTCGCCTTTATTTTCGAGGTAGCATCCCAAACGAACCAATCCCTGGGCGCCGATCGCCGCCGCGGAAGCATCCACCGGTTCATGTTCGTTGTAGGGATCAGCTTTGGCGTTCAGATAATCTCCCAGTTTGTAGAGGTTGGGGGCGCCGGCGTCCCAATAGGGGATGCCTTCGGGCGTGGTGTTTTCGATGTAGAAATCGCAAGCGGCCTGGGCGGCTTTGAGCATGATGTCTTCCATCTCGGTACGTCTGCCGAACGGTTCGATCTCTCTGTCTTTCAGCGTAGCGAGGAACTCCAGTTGCGCGGGGTATCCGGCCATGATCCAGGCCAAGCCGCGCGTCCAGGTGGTAAAGGGCGAAAATCCCTGCTGCGAATTCGGGCAGCGGTAGTTGCCGTCGTTAACGTTGAAGACGCTTTCATGAGCGACACGGCCCCAGACGTCGTAGCTATCGCGGCCTTCGCCGTAATAGACGGAATATTTAGCCGTGGAGCGGGCGTGCTGGAAAAGTCGATCCAGCAGCGAGACCGGTTTATCCATTTCTTCCATCAGCACGTGTCCCAACATATAGGAAACCGCCAACGCCCGCAGGGAACGTATCGTGTCGCAGAAAAGGGAATGCGGTCCGTTGAAGGAATAGATGAATCCGCCGCCGTCCTTGGTCTTCGTCCAGCGTCGGGCCTGGACGGCGCCGCTGCATTTGAGAGCGAGTTCATAAAAATCCCGCTCCCGCTGATTTTCTTCGATGCGGGCCTCGTTCATCAAGCGGCGCAGATTGCCATAGGTACTGACGTTGTTAAAACCATGATCGTGTACGCCCATGTGGGTGATATGGGGGGCCATGACCTGGAAGGTTTTATCGCGACCGATTTGCAGGAAGTCCTCGTCGTCCGTGGCGTCGAACTGCAGGATGGCAGAACCAAATTGAAATCCCTGGGTCCACTCGGTCCAGCCCTGGGCGGTGTATTTGCCCTGGATGGTAAACACGGGCGAACCATCGGCAGGTTTCCAGACGCTTTCGATCGACTTGATTTTTCTGCCGGATAAGTCCCACATACGTTCGATTTTCGGCAGCAGGTCCGCCGGCGTAAGATCGTTTTTAATTTCCATCATCGTACTATCCTCATCACGGTACCACGCACGTTTTTTGAGCCAAATACTCTAACATAATGACCGGGAATACTCAAGTCCGAGCGAGTTGGATTCACAATTTCCCGCTTTCCTCGGAAAAAGTTAGGTTGAGAGAATTATCAAACAGCCTTTTCGGGGCTGGGATTTTTCGCATTGCCGGCCCCAGCATAATGATAAGTGAGCGGCATCAATTATCATCCTGTGCAACCAATGCCGGCGCCGTAAAGCGTTAAATTCAAAAGGTTTGTAATCAGAACGTATGGTGTTTTACGAGATATACCGGTCAGCCTCCAGGAGGGAATTGGTGAAGTTTTATTTCATAAATAACCCGTTGTGGCACGTCGAATCAGTTGGACTACACGAATTGTTTTGGGTATGATGCGACAATGTCATAACAGGCAAGATTGGTTCTAACGTAATTGGAGGTGTATCATGCATGGGAAATGGAATCAAATCGGTTTGCTGTTAGCGATGGGGATGGTCATTGGCATCACGAACGGCCGGAGTCAGGCAGCGGAGGAAAAACTGGAGCCGGGCTTTACCCGGATCTTCAACGGCAAGGATCTGACCGGCTGGGACGGCGATCCGCGGTTGTGGAAGGTCGTCGATGGCGCGATTCGAGGTCAGACGACGCCGGAAAATCCGGCGCGGGGAAATACCTTTTGCGTCTGGCGGGGCGGGCGGCTCAAGAATTTCATTCTCAAAATTAAATTCCGGATTCAAAACGGCAACTCAGGCATCCAGTACCGCAGTAAAGAACATGAGAAATGGCGCATTAACGGCTACCAGGCGGAAGTGGAAGATACACCGGGCAAGGTGGGATTTTTATATCATGAAAGTGGTCGAGGCTGGCTGGTCAACGTCGGCGATATCATGGAAATCGATAAAAAAGGCAACAAGAACGTCGTCGGTAAAGTTTCGGACGTAGAAGCCCTGAAAAAAGCCGGCTATTATAAACTGAAAGACTGGAATGAATATAAGATCGTCGCACGGGGGAATCATCTGATTCAATATCTCAACGGCTATGAGACCATGGAATTAATTGATAATGACCGGGTGGTTGATCCCAAAGATAAGAACGATCGCAAGGGGGCGCTGCTGGAAGGCGTACTGGCGCTGCAGATACACGCAGGCTCGCCGATGATCGTAGATTTCAAGGACATTCGGATTAAACAGTTACCGGATCATTTCGGCAAAGCCGTCCGGCTGTTCAACGGCGAGAATCTCGACGGCTGGACCTTTTCCAGTGAAAATGAGGACGCCGCCTGGTTCGTGAAAGACGGCATTTTAGTCGATAAAGGCAGACCTACCGGGTATATCCGTACAACCAAAGATTATACGAATTACGTACTGCGGATGCAGTTGCGGCATATCAGCAAGGGCAATGGGGGCGTACTACTGCGAATGGTTGGCCCGGACAAGGTGTGGCCTCGATCCATCGAAGCCCAGGGGCAATCCGATGCCATGGGCGATATCTGGAATATCGATAAATTCCCCATGAAGGTGGACCCCTCACGGACTAACGGGCGCCATACGGGGAAAATGCATAAATCCAACGAAAAGCCAATCGGTCAATGGAACGAGTATGAAATAAATTTGGACAAAAGTAACCTGGAACTCTACGTCAACGGCTTGCTGCAAAATACGGCGACGGAATGCTGGGAGACGCCCGGCAAGATCTGCCTGCAGGCGGAAGGGTCCCCAATGGAATTCCGTAATATCGTATTGATTCCGATTGTGAAGAAAGATAAATAAACCACAGCAAAACGATACTAATATATCATTCCCGCGCAGGCGGGAATCCAGTCGATAAAGATGTTCCTGGACCCCTGCCTGCGCAGGGGTGATATCGTTCAGGAGAGGAATGATAATGTCCGAGCCTTTCCCCAATCAGAAGAATAAATTAAGTAGGCGGGAATTCATAAAGCGTTCGAGCGCGGTGGCGGCATCGGTAATGGCGGCGCCGTATGTAGTGCCCTCCTCGGTATTCGGCGCGAACGCGCCCAGTAATCGGATCGTGATGGGCTGCATTGGTTTGGGCGGCATGGGCACGAATAATATGATGAGCTTCCTGGCCAATAAAGATGTGCAAATGGTAGCGGTCTGCGATCCGGAACAGGGTACAAACATTTACAATCACTGGTATAACAAAGGGGGGTACCTGGGACGCGAACCGGCACAGGAACGGGTGAATAAACATTACGCCGACGAGCGCAGTAAGGGGACTTTCAAAGGTTGCGACGGGTACGGGGATTTTCGGGACTTGCTGTCGCGGGGGGATATCGATGCGGTGATGATCGCCACGCCGGATCACTGGCATGCGATTCTGGCGATCCAGGCGGCGAAAGCGGGTAAGCATATTTACGGGGAAAAACCATTGAGTCTGACCATCGCGGAAGGTCGGGCCATGGCGGAGGCGGTCCAACGGCACAGTGTAGTGTTTCAGACCGGAACGCATCATCGTTCGGCGAATCAGCATCTCCGTCACGTCTGCGAACTGATCCGGAACGGTCGGATTGGTACACTCCAGCGCGTACTGTGCTGGGTGGGTCCGAACAATCGTACCTCGGCGGCGAGCGCCTGGGAAAGTCAGCCGATCCCGAAGACGCTGGATTACGAGATGTGGCTGGGGCCGGCGCCCTGGGCGCCCTATCATCGGGACCGTACGCATTATACGTTTCGGTTCGTCTGGGATCACTGCGGCGGACAGACGACCAACCTGGGAGTGCACGTACTCGATATCGTACAGTGGGCGATGGGGACCGACCGAACCGGCCCAGTGGTAGTGGAAGATCTCGGAGGAGTATTCCCCAAAGACGGATTGTTTTCGACGGCAACGTACGTTCATTTTCGATTGGGGTACGCCAACGGCGTCGATGTGATTTGCCAGACCAGCTCGGAGAGTACCACGCATCGGTTCGAAGGGACGGAGGGCTGGATCGAGGCGAATTGGCGAACCTGCAAGACCTATCCGGAATCATTACGAGATTCCGTGATCGGGCCCAGTGAAATCCACCTCTACAAGAGTACCGACCATCACCGCAATTTCCTGGATTGCATCAAGAACGGGAACGAACCGATTACGCCGATCGAAGTGGGACATCGCTCGACGAGCGTCTGTCACCTGGGCAACATCGCCATGAAGTTGCAGCGGAAACTGCATTGGGACGCTGAGAAGGAACAGTGTATCGGCGATGAGCAGGCAAACCGTATGCTCGGCACACCCATGCGAACTCCCTGGTCGCTTTAAGCCCTAAAGCCTGTTCCCGATGGCGAGGGCCGGGCGTCGGGTTTAAACCAAATGAGTAACATCCCCGCCAATCCCGCTATCGATAACCCCAGGGTAATCCAGTTGGAAAGTTCCTCCCAGGCCCGTAGCTGTTCCCGCGAACCATCTTCGTTCATTTGCTGCAGTGCCAGATCCGTCGTGTTGTGAGGTATGGCCCACTGATGCAATATGAAATTCAAAGCAAATAACACGATCAGTAACCATACCATATTAATAATCTTCGCTTTCATTATTCACTCTCCGTTAGGTTCGGTGTGTTGACGATAATTCCCAGGCCGTCGGTATTCGCGGTGTTCCAGTAATGACTGGGATATCGGCCATCCCATTTTTCGATACGCAGAGATTCCACTTCCAACTTACGCAGTTGCAGAAAGGCCGGACTCTTTTGAGCGTTTTCGGCGGCCCGGGCAACAATGGTAATTGCTTCAGCTTCACCATTGGCTTTAATGACCGAAGCGGTTTTTTGAGCTTCAGCTTCCTTTTCAATGCGGCGATTCTTGTCTTCCTGCGCCTCATACATTGCCGCCGCAATTACTTTTTCCTGCTGGGCCACAAAGGTGTTGTCGATCGCTTTTTGGATCTCCAGATTTTCATACGTATAACCGCCAAACATACCGATGGTAGTAATCGTGATGCCTGTCTGATTAAAGAATGGAATTACATGTTCGCGTACTCCCTGGATGATTTCCGCTTTTTTCGCCCGCAATTCATCCATTTTGTACAGGGCGGCGATTTCCGCTGCCTTGGATTGAATTTCAGCGCGGACTTGGTTATCCATGATGACGGCGAGTTGGCCGTTGGGATAGTGATATAAAAACCGGGCGGCGTCTTCCTCCTTAATGAACGCCGTACAGGTAAATCCCGTACTAAAGGAAACGCTGTCTTCACTTTCGATCCAGATCCCTTCGTTGCGAACGCTGGTACCGGTATCCCGGCTGGCGGTCCACTCCCGAGTCACGGGCGAGCGATCCACCTTGATCACCTTGACGACGTCGATCCACTCCCCAGCCCACCACAAACGACCGGTTTTCTTCCAGCGTCGGGGAATATCGATTCGTTTAATCGCTACCTGATAGGATTCCAGGGCGTCCAGAGATTTCAATTTCTCTTGTTTGGCCAGATCGCCTTCATACGGTATGACAAACGCCGTTTCGTGATTCTGAACTTCTTCAAATTTTTCCCCTTTATACGGTTTGCATCCACTGCCGATCAGTCCCAGGGCTACTAGACTGAATAAAAGAATGGATAACTTTTTCATAATGGGCTCCTTTCAATTCATTAATTTCCTAGGCATCAAACTTCCGTATAGCCGTCTGGAAAGGGAAAATCGCAATTATCATGCCAAAAGATATAAAGATCATAAGTTATTTTGTAATAATAACTTATAAAATATGTACCTTGGATTATAGCGGAAATACATGGGAGTTTTTACTATATATGTAGTGAAAAGTATCATAAATCCTTGACCGCGGTGTACTGATCTGATAGGTTGAATTGATATTGGATTTCTAGCACAGTTGTATTTCTGGATCGTATGCATTATGAATAGAAAATTTATCTTTCTTGATACGCCTGAAAATCGGCTCGATACTCTCATCGAAGCGTTCACGCAGGCATCCAAGAATGACTGTCAAATTGAGAGAGTGTTTTCCGCTCAGCGTCTGTTGGAGAAATTGCGCAGCGGATTGACGGGGGATCTGCTGATTATGGATTATGAAATCGGCGATGGGCAGTCGAGCGGCATTGAATTATTGCCGATGATTCGTCGGGAATTTCCGGACCTGCCGATTGTGATCGTGGCCGAGCGAGGAGATGTGGAAATTGTCTCCCAGGCCATTCAAGCCGGCGCCAACGATTTTCTTGTTCGGACCGGTAAACTGGGCGATCGCGTTACCACCTTTTTGAATAAATTCCGCCCCCATCTGAATCTAATCCATCGCAACCGAATCCTTCGGGAGCAAAATATGCTGCTCCAGGAAACGGCCCGGCAGCGGTTCCGGATCGGCGGAGACTCACCTCAGATCAGAAAAGTTCTCGAACAGATCGAACGCGTCTCGACCATCCCACGTCCAGTGTTGATTCTCGGTGAGCGCGGAACGGGGAAAGAGTTGGTGGCGCGGGCGATCCATACTGCCGCCGGTGACAGCGGTCGGCCCATGGTGGTGGTCAATTGTTCGGCCTTTCCGGATTCCTTGCTGGAAGCAGAGTTGTTTGGCCACGAAAAAGGCGCTTTTACCGGCGCCGATCACCAGGTGCACGGCAAATTTGAGTTGGCCAGCGGCGGCACACTGTTTCTGGATGAAATTGGCAATATGTCGCTTCCGTTCCAACAAAAGATTCTCCGCGTGGTGGAATACGGCACCTTTACCCGGGTAGGGGGATCAATGGAGATTCAGGTCAATACGCGTATCATCGCCGCCACTAATGTCGATCTGAAAAAGAAGATGGAGGAAGGCAAATTCCTACGCGACCTCTATGATCGCCTCAGTTTTGAGATCATCTCGGTGCCGCCACTACGCCGGAGAGAAGGAGACATCCCCCTATTGGCGCGACACTTTCTATCTCAATTTATGCAGGAAATTCCTTCCCTCGGCGGCAAACGGCTCAGTAAAACCGCTTTGGACGTCCTGGAAAAGTATGATTTTCCCGGCAATGTCCGCGAACTGAAAAATATTATCGAGCGTGCCGCCTATCGCGATACCACCAATGAAATTACTCCGGAGGATTTGGGCTTTTTACCGGAAACGTCCACTGCCATAAGAGGCAATACCTTTAACGAAAAGGTGGAAGCCTTTAAAAAACACCTCATCACGGAAGCGCTGGAGCAGGCTGCCGGCAACCAGGCCCAGGCCGCCCGCGACGTGGGCCTGTCTTACCATCAATATCGATATTTTCTCCGTAAATACAAATGAAGTGTGAGCGGCAAAGCGCAACGGGACCTGGTGGTATGGAGTATTACCGGGAGCAGGAAGCGGCGGGTGGGGGTAATTCGCGTCGGATTTCGTCGAGGCGGTAGCCGAAGCCGGGGCCGTGGACTGAGGAGAGGTCCACCCGGCCGTTACGGCGTTGATAGATGCCGGGATGGATTTTCGCTTCGAGTTCGGAGGCGGCGGGGTAAAACTGCATGGCGTTGGTTTCGACACCCATGATGGTGCCGGCGTGAGCGGCCAGGCGAACGTGGGGGATTTGAGCGAGCATGGGATTGGTCAGGTCCTGTACCATCAGCGTCATACCGTGAGCCTTGGCCCAGCAGAGGCTCAACAGGGCGCCGGTCTGGGTTTTACAGGTTTTCAAAGCGACGCCGGTCCAACCCAGCGTGCGACCGAGCTTGACAAATTTCCAGTCGTGGGCGCTTTCATCCATAAACAGAGGTTTGCGAGCCGAAACGCTGTGGACGTCGATCTGGTTGGCCTCCAGGTCGTAGGGGAATGGCTGCTCGACGTAGAGGATCATCTGACTGATCCGAGGGTGTTCTATCGTCAGGCGGTCGAGGATTTCGTTTACGTAGGCGGGATCGCTGACGGTACAGTTGAAATCGCTGGTGAGCCAGAGGACGTCATGTTTCAGCGCGATGGCGCCGACTTTGACTAAGCGATCATAATCCCATTCGGCATCGTTACCGCGGAGCTTCACTTTAAGACAAGTCAAGCCGTCGCGTCGGATCCAGTCCGGCAACAAGACCGGATAGCCATCATCCGGTTCATCGCCGGTGAGTTCGGATTCCTCTAATAGATCTTTCCCGCCGACCAGGTGCCAGGCGGACAGTTGCTGCGGCGGAGGGAAGATCATAAAATCGGCGGGATATTTACCCGCGAACGATATGTTCGCTCCCTCCGCGGGAGTTAGATATTTCTCCAAGTCGGCGTTCATGAAATTCGAGTTGTAGGTAGTATAAACATCCTGTTCCAAATGACTTCCATAAGCATCGTGCAGCGCAATGTCGAAAGCGGAGTTGCAGATCAAAGCGGCTAGGTGCGGCAGGGGTTCTCGATCCTTGCGCTCCTCCAGATTAAATTTCTTTAAAGTACTGGTTAAAAAATCGCTCTGAAATTGATACCCAATTTCCAGGGGATGCCCCCAGTCGTCCACGACAAGTCCCCATACCTCCGTTAAGAACTGACAGAATTGCTGCATGGCGTCCGTTCGCTCCTGCAGACTGATCGAACTGGGCCAGGCCCACTGCACGCTCAAGGGCGTTTCGCCCCAGCCTTGGGCGGTTTTACCCGGTCGATCCTGCACGGTCAAACAGACCCGCGCACAGGTGACGGAGGTCAGGGTTTCCGGACCGAACTTGAGCGGCACGCGGGTTTGGACGGGGAGAAAATACAGTTGAGCCGCTACTGGTGTTATATCTATTTTCATGAGATATTCTTTTCCTATGTCAGACGAATGAGTTTCTTTTCTTTGGCGGATTGGTAGATGGCGAGGATGAGTTCGATGGACTTACGGCCTTCGACGCCGGAGATTTCGAAATCGCCTCCGGTTTCGAGGGCTTTGAGAAACGCCTGGAAATTTTTCCTGTGGCCCTGATAGGAGATTGCCGCGGGGTCGGCTACGCCGCCGCCGGTGTTTTGGATGCTGCCGTATTTTTGGCGGATTTCTTCATCCTCCGGCTTTTCCTCGGCGAACTGCCAGACGGTTAAACTGTCTTCCACATACACGACGGTGCCCTTGGCGCCGGTGATTTCAAATCGTTTGAACTGGCCGGGCCAGGAGGCGGTGGTGCCGTAAATCAAACCGAGCGCGCCGTTGGTAAACCGCAGGGCGGCGACCGCGGTATCTTCCGCTTCGATGTCGTGGGCGAGGTGGTCGGCGTAGGCCTGGACGGATTCGACCGGCGGCATCAAATCGCAGAGCATGTCAATCGTGTGGATCGACTGATTCATTAAGGCGCCGCCGCCGTCGTGTTTCCAGGCACCGTGCCAACTGCTCTGGTAATAGGATTCCTCGCGCCACCAGGGGACATAGACGCCGGCAAAGGTAATTTTGCCGAACCGCTGCGCCCGGACCGCCTCGCGGAGGGGAATCATCGCTTCGTTGAATCGATTCTGGAACACGCCGCCGAGCAGGGTACCGGCTTTTTCGTGGGCGGCGATCATGGCATCGACGCGGTCGAGCGTGATTTCCAGCGGTTTTTCGCAGATAACGTGTTTGCCGGCCTGGGCGGCGGCTACCGCGGGTTCCAGGTGGGCGCCGCTGGGAGTGGCGATGGTGACAATATCAATATCCGGACAATTCAATAATTCCTCATTATCCGCAAACGCACGGCAGGAATGCTTATCGGCCAACTGTCGGGCTTTTTCCGGGGTCGTATCGGTAAAGCCGATGAGTTGGGCGTTTTCGATATCACCGATCGCGCGGGCGTGAAAATCCGCGATCAGACCCGCGCCCATGATGCCAAAATTCCATACTTTCATAGGTCTCTCCCAAGTTTAATCGAATCCGAACTTTCTATGAGAATAGATGTATCAACCATTTATAAAATACGGCATACAGAAAATAAATGGCACTGACGATCGATGCTGCAATGGCAATTACCATACCGAGGTTCCAGAATACGGCTTTGCCGCCGCGCGGCGTCGCGTCGCCCAGATATTTTTTATTGTTATTCAGCAGGAAAAAACCGATATAGGCAATCGGCAGCATGACGCCGCAGATCGCGGAAGTCGGAATGGCAATCCAGGTGCCCATATACTTCCAGAGCACTACGCCCAGCACGGCCGGCGCCGGGATCAGACAGGCCAGCTTATAGGCTCTGCCGCCCGGTTCCCATTTAAATATTTCGCAGGCGCCGAAACCGGCCATCAACATCTGCAGGGTAATCGAGCTTAATACAATTCCCAGTATGCCCAATCCGAAAATATAACGGGAGACAAATGGGGTAACACCAACCGCTTGAAACATGCCGGCCGCCTTGGTGGGGGAAACTCGTAAGGATAATGCGTTTATGTTCTCCGGGAAGGCGGTATCCAGAGTTTGGCGATTTCGTAAACGAATTTCCTTGTCGATCAATTGGTTTTGATCTCTTTTAAGAATATCTTTCGTGTTTACGGGCAATTTTGCCTTGATGCTCGCGAAATCCTCTTCCGTATAAAAATTCGGTTTGGCGATGATGGTATTCAGCGCCGTACAAACCGCTTGTTTTTGTTCGTCGGTCGCTTCGTTAGCCAGGGCGATTTCCTGTAGGAGAGTTTGCGTGTCTGGATCCAACATCTGCCAGAGTCGCCGGCTGGGACCGGGATTCGTTAGAGCGCCTTGGGCGGTTACCTTTTTCGCCAGAGCAGGAAGATCTTTAATATCTTTCACGTTCAGATTTTCCAGCGTATGATAAATGGTACCTCCGGTGGCAATTACCATTAACAAGGTGGCCAGACAGTACGGCACCAGCATCCCGGAGATCAAATCAAACCGGGAAAGCCCGCGATGCTCTTTACTCCACCCACGCGCCAACAGGGTATAGGGAAATAAGAACGTCATATTGATTCCCACCGCGGCACTGAAGGCGCCGGTGATCGTTTTGATCCCCATCGAATCGGTCGGTATGTGCAGGGGGAGAAATCCTTTGCACACCTGGCCCCAGGCAATCTTTCCCTGTACGGTGGTATAAACCACCACGATGCCAAACGCCAGTACGATCATCCAGACCATGCCCTTTAAGGCTTTTTCATAAATACGGATACCTTTATGTCCCGCCTCGTAGTTCCAGGTGATCTTGGTGGAGACGATCAGAAACACCATGCCGATCGCCAATAAAAGAATGGTTTGTTTTGCACCGGTAGGTTCCCATTTTGTTGCCGCTTTGATCATGTCTTCGAGCATGCCGGCGGCGAGACCATATTGCGGGAAATGCCAGATTACAGTCGCCGCCAAGGCCGCCAGGGCCCAGGCCCAGGCCATCGCGGGATGGATGAATTTTCGCATGGCATCAAAGGGTCGGGCGCCGGTGGTGAGCGTTTGATACGACATAGCCGAGAGCATAATGATACCTAGAACCATGGCCAGCGGCTGAATCCACAACAGTCGATATTGATAATACGCCCCCAAGAACAACGATGCCATCGCGCTGCCGGCGCCGAGCGTCATGGCGCTCTGCAACCAACCGGGACCGGTCATGGAGAAATAGGTTCTCCAGCGGGTCAGCAAGCCTTTATTTTGGACGGCTGAGAGCCTGGTTTTCTCTGCCGCCAGCGCCTCCGGATCCGAAGCGGAAAACATCGGTAAACCACGGGCTAATTCCTGCTGCTCGGTGGATGGAGATTTCTGCTCGCTCATACCTGCTCCTTACCCAGTTCGGCAATTATAACTGAACTTTTACAAAATTGAGGTTAGGCATAAATTATTTAAGAAAATCCCGGAAAGGATTTTCTTAAATAAGTTTATAACATACTACTACACAACAACTTGCGATTTGAAAAGAAAAAATTATGCAAGAATTTTTTCTTTCCAAAATATGCCTAACCTCAATTTTGTAAAACTCTTCTTATAACAAGAGAGTATTTTGAAACATGCGTAATCGTACCGATTAAATCCGGCGCTGAAAAGGAATTTCTTTTCGATGACCTCCACCCCCAAGCGAGTCCGCGAGCTTGGGGGTGCCACACGTCGGTTTCCTTGAAGCCAACGGAATGAATCCCTAACGGATGGAAACTACGTATGGTTTATTTTGGAATGGGCATATCCAGGGCCCAGTGGATGGCATTGGCGAGCAGGCGCACGAATTCAGGATTTTTGAAGTCGTCCGGATATCCAAGCGAGGTATAAAATACGCGAGAGGTTTTATAGGTATTCGTCCAGGCGACCGGTTCCGGGGTCTTATTATCCGGTATATTTCCCATGAGCAGACAGGTAGTAGAAGGTTTTAAGGGATTGTTTTTATATAAGGAGCCCATGCTGATAAACGGCAGTTTGACGCCTCGAAGAATCGGGTGACTTCGGGCTTGATCAACCGGTGTAACGGTACATTGCGGGCCATATCCATAATGACCGTGATAATTACCGCCGAGCACCGTTGGATCAAAGTCCCGCCATTCGACGTGAC
>CAZNQT010000060.1:0-13958 GCA_964574885.1 uncultured Pirellulales bacterium | reverse complement strand
ATGGCAATACCTTGTTCCTGAACGGCACGATCGACGACGTCCGCATCTACAGTCGCGCCTTGGAAAGCAACGATATCTTTTCCTTGGCGGGAAAGTAAAATATTTATTTGTTGTCTTTAAAAGACGAACAAATCCGAGCCATTCGACTATTAAGGATATCAGCGGGTTTGGCATTGAACCACCTAAGTTTGTACTTGGCAGATCAAAGACCACCCTGATATGGATATTTACTTAATGGAACCCCCACCCGAGCCATCCAGCACGCAGCGCGACCGCGCAATTTTCACCCTAAATTAGGCACAAAATCGAGTTTTACTCGTTTCTCGCCTGGCGTCGTAAATCTCTATGTGACAAATACTAATCAATTTTTCACGAAAGTCCAAAATAATGCGCGTCGAATTGAAGCACTGACAAGTAGCATAGCACCCTTCAAGGCGTCTGTGGGGATGATGGTTCCCGCCGTCGGGCATAGCGGACTTTCACCTTTGAATAGGCGTGCCCGGCCCGGTACACCATAAAAAAGGCTGGGAAATACATCCCAGCCTTTCTTCATTCGAAACAGTTTGGAAACAAATATGCTTGTGGATTACGGGCGGGCATCCACCAGCCAATCTCTGGCCATAATCACGTAGTCATCAAAATTAACCAGGCAGTTCTCATCGAGGTCAGCTTTGTAGATGACAAATCCGAGGTCCTTCAGGCAGAGTTTTTCGGACGTATCCTCCTTGGACAGGAAGAAATTACCGTACTCTTCGCTTTGGCCGCCGTCGGACCGCCACATATTGAATCCAACGATATTTTGAACGCCGGCGTCAATATCCCACTCATATTTGTACCATTTGTTATTATTGTCTTGCATGCCATAAACTGTTTCAACCATTGCCCAGGCGCCATTTTCATCCAGGGCACGTTGCTGGAAGTTACCGGAGCAGTTCCGCTGATAGACCCAATAGCCGAACTTGTCCCACTGGGAGAAGTCAACGCTTTCCGGTAAGGTCAAAACCATTAGATGTTGGCCATCCGGTTCCATGGTCCAAAGCAGGGTTTGGCTGGGGGGCGTATAATTCTCGTCGCCCGGCGTCGGATCTTTCTTCACGGTTAACACGCTTGTCCCCCAGGCGCCGCCGGGAGTAACATATGCAACGTAATCAGCAATATTCGGATCGTTTTCCGCCCAAATTTCCTGATCCAAATAATCCCATTGGGATGGCGGATATTCCCGACTGTCAGCCAGCCAGACATCCGCTATCTCTTTAATATCGCCGTTGTTAACAATCCGGTCGTCATTAATATCGCCCACCAGATCAACCACCTGGAAGAACCAGATGGCACTGGACGCCGTCTTGGTAGGCAGTGTTGAAGTCACTCTCCAGTAGTATTCGCCCTTTGGTTCCAAGTTGTAGGGCGGCTTGTATTCCTGGGCGTCGCCTGCCAACACTACGGGAGTCGCGTCCGAAAGATCCGGTTGTCTGCCGAGTTCAATGGTATTGGAAATCGCATCCGAGGAACCGGTCCACTTGAGAGTAACATCCCATGGTACGTCCCTGGCGCCACTGGCCGGAATCGGGAAAATCGGGGCGCCCCCAACTCCCAGGATATATTCATTAATAATCTGATCCTCACTCAAAGGTCTGCTATAGAGCTTGAGGTCGTCCACTCTTCCGGTGAACGGCTGAGAGAGTCCCCTGACATTTCCGATAAACAACACGGTGTCCAGAGTGATGTTGGAACCGCTATAGGTATTCACCAGAAAACCATTGACGTACCAATGCACACTATTTGTAGAGGCATCATACGTGATTGCATGGAAGTGCCACTCACCTCGTAAGTACGTGTCGTCATTGGGCGTGTACTTGTATCCACCGCCTACATTGAACCCTAATACATACCGTTTCACATCCAGTCGGCCAAATTCAAATACTCCCCATCCATCATTATCGGCGCCACAGCCGATGATGGTTTCCCAAACGCCGCTACCGCCGGCATCCGGATCACTCCATTCCCAACAGGTAATGGTAAAGTTAGTTTTCTCCGTCCCTAAGCCTGCGGTTGGAGCTTGAATCGGATCATCGCCATAGAATTCCGCCGCCATTGCCTCGTCAACAATACCAGTAGCATAGTGAAAGCTGGTGTTGGTGGTAGCTTGATATCCGCCCACGATATCGTTAGGATCCCCATCAAGCGGCCAATGACTCACGAGTTTACCGGTAGTAAAACTCCATAACGGCTGCTGGGCGGGAATAATCTCCGCACCGCCGTGTTTAGGCACTATTTTCCAGTAATAGGTCGTGGCATCCGCCAATACCGAGGGCGCCTGCCAACTGGTCTCCGATGTCGTATCCGCCAAGGCAGGTGGATTGGTATCGCCTAGATACACGTTATATTCCTCGATGTAGGTATCCACTCGATCTCCTTGCCAGGTCAAGAGCGGCAGGGTACCGATGTCTTTGCTGCCGGGAGCCGGGATCGGATCGTGCACCAATCCTCCGGAGGTGAAGGTCCAGGGGTCGCCTGTGATTGTTTCAAGGCCCCGAACCGTGTCGATTCTCCAATGATATAAAGTATTGGGATCCAGTGTAGCCAGGATTGCATAGCTGCCTACCGCAACCGTATCCACCTTGGCGGGAGGATCGTTCGTACCGAAATACACATCATAGCTGACGCCGGAAACATTCACTTCCCGCCAGGTCAGCGCCGCAAGATCCTGCTCGATTCCTGTGGCGCCATCAGGGGGATCGATAACCTCTGCTTTACCGTCGGTCTTAAAGCTTTGCATGATTCCCTGGTTGCCGCCTTGAATATCGACCCGCCACCAATACTGGGTATTCATCGCCAAGCCCGGCGTATAGCTGGTATCCATGGTGGTATAGACGGGGGAATCGCTGAGATCATTATCCGTATCGATCCGGACTTCATACGTTAGACTCGTTCCATTCATGCCGTCCCAGGTTAACGTGACGTCCGGATCGACATAAACGGCGCCATCGGCCGGATTGAGATTCGTGGAATAAGGGCCCGGATCAACATACGAAGTCGTCAAACCGTACTTGGCGGTAAGATACGCGCCAACATGGTTCAATTCAAAATCATTCAGAGGACGATCATAGATCAACAACTCAGCAAGCAAACCATCCCATCCCCTCCCCGCAATATTACGGTCATTTGAAAAACTCGAGGCAGTGACATTTCCGGTTGTCACAACACTGACGATCGAAAGAGAAGTGGGAGGATCTGTCTGTGTCCCGTCAACCGGTGACCCGTTAATACTCGTAACGCCATTTCTAATGTATTCGTTTGCATTAGAGGGGTGCCACATTTCACCGGTACCGCCGGTATTTCGATGGAAATGATAGACGCTGCCGTCGCCAAGCATAAACCCATCTTTGTTGGCGTCGATATCTTCTTTCATAACCCAGAAAACCGTCCGGATAGTAGTCACCCGATCAAAGTTGATGTAACCGTCATCGCTAAAATTAACCGCAGGCATACCGTTGATCGCATTTGCGACAAAATTCGGATCCACCGGACCCGCGATCGTTGCATCGTTGCCCACCGTAGCCGGCCAGCTAGGGATAGCAGCAGCGTCAGCCACGCCTGTGATCGCATCCGCTTCCAGATGGTAAACAAGACCATTCGTCACAGGTGCAACAGCATGGGCCATGCCGGCTACCACTAAACACATTACTAAACTAGTAAACCAACATTTCATTTTTTCTCCCTTTCAATTAAATTAACATCATTTTCCTTTTCCATCAGTAAACAAACTATTCTTTTACTTCCACACCTTCCTCTGCTCGCCTTGGTTCATCTCATGGTTTATGGGGCCTCCTTTCCGAAGTAAAACTACCTCGATAGAACAATGTTTGAAATCCATCCTCTCTTCACATTTCTTTCTTGAATACAATATTATCTGTCCTTTCGGACATTGAGGCCAAGTATGAATCCTTTTATCGTAGTATAGGGCAAGAATAACCAATACCGCCGATTATATTGCGTCATAAAACGCATTTATACTTCTTTGAAGAGGATCGAAACGGTGAAAGAATTGTCCCAAAATGAAATTAATGATTCTTGTGATCCTCCTTAAGATATAATGCCTTTTCCTCAAGCCTGATTTCAAACCTTGGCTTTTCTTGCCATTAACCTTCTTCCTTCCTGTCGCCGCGTAAGGGCTTATCTTACTTGGTATTCTTATGGTAAGCGTTTGCTGGCTACATACCCGTATTGAAGCCACTTCAGGTCGGGGTTATCGACGGTCTTCTCATAAAAAGGCTGCTCTTCGGCGATCTTGAGCGTTCGTTCATCCACCCATCTGCGTCGTTCGGCGTGTCCGTCGGCAAACGCAAAACTAGTGGAATCCATATGCCAGGAGGTAATCGGATCAATCCATTGATCGCCTTCGGCATAGACGACCCAGGATCCCATATTATAACCACGAGGATCGTCTTCGCCCAGGAAGACAAATTTGTCCTCCGGATATTTAACTGCTCCTATCTTTTTCACGAGTTCAGAACCGGTAGTCGTAGCCCAGTCCTGGTCCCCGTTCATGCTGTTTTGCATGGAATAACTACGCAAATACTCCTGCCGTCGGTCCGCCGGGCAGCGATAGGCTTTAATATCGTTGACATAGGGATAGAGAACCCCCGCCATGATCGCCTCTTCTCGTTTGACTCGGGTGATGGGACTCGAAGGATAATACGCCCACAGCTCCGGACCGGAATGAGCCGCGGGGATTAATTGCTTATTCGCATCGGCATACATAACCCAGGCAGAGGCCAGCTTGGAGTGATTGGATACGCAATAAGAAAATTTAGCCTGCTCCCTGGCCTTATACAACGCCGGTGTCAGAATCGTTAATAAAATCGCGATGATGGCAACTACGATCAGCAACTCGATTAAAGTGAATCCGTTTCGCCGAAACATGAGAAATTCCTATGTCGTCGATATCTCTCACTTTCCTCGCAATGAGTGTAATCAAGATGGCGTCAGCTACACCTATGGATGGTAACAATAATATGTTACTTATATTAGAGTTTCTTTGCACCCGGATCAACACCATTTTGCGCAATTTTAAAAACCAATCTACGCAAGATGTGGTCGGCCCACATTCGGTTCTATGATATTCACTTGGGTAAAACGTTGAAGCTAAACTTTAATAACATCACACTCTTTGTTAAAAATCATCCCTAATCGAGGGATACTTAATGAACCAATCCCAGTCATCTCACGCGCAGCGCGACCGTGCTATATTCACCTTAAAAACGGCACAAAATAGAGTCCAGCCATGCAAACACCCAACGTCGTAAGTCTCTATTTAACAAACATTAATCACGAAATCGCGAAACACTAAAATAATACGTGTCATATTGAAGCTATGACAAGCATCTTTTCTAGGATCTACACATTCCGCTAAATTTTGACATAGGTGAGCTTTTGGCAGCTTTTCATACCGGGCCATAGGCAGTGCGTATCAGGTTACGTTGATCATCGTACCAGTCGGCGTATTGCGTGCCTGACAAGAACTTGTCATGTGCCTGGGCGAGCAAGTCTTTTAGTGCATTACGCATTTTCTTGAGCTTGGGCAGGTCCTTTTGGTCCAGGGCGAGATTATTCATCTGGTACGGATCGTTCGCGTTGTCGTAAAGCTCTTCTTGGCCGGTCAGCCACCTGACGTAAGTGTACTGCTTTGTTCTGACGGCTCTCCACTCCGGCCATAACGTTGCCGATTGAAAATAATCCCAATGCGAGACATAGTTCATCATCAGCACTTGATCGCGATTGACCTTTCCCTTACCCAATACGGCCTTGCTAAAATCGGTGCCGTCGCAGGTATCGGCGGGTGGCAGCCCTAACATGCCGCATAAGGTAGCCATGTGGTCCATAGGACTGTAAAGTTCGTCACTGGTGATCCCGGCAGGGATCCTGCCCGGCCAACGAATAATAAGGGGAATGTTCACTGATTCAGCATAGGGAACCATCTTGTTGACTCGGTTGTGCGAGCCATGCTGCTCACCATGGTCGGCGGTAAATACGACGATAGTGTTGTCGGCAAGACCTGATTTGTCGAGGAATTTCATGATTCGACCGATATTGTCGTCCACGTTTTTCGCCATGGCGTAGTAACAGCGAGCTGCTAATTGGTTCTTCCTGCGAGGATGGTTTTCAGGAACGTTGGGGGACCAATGAAGCTGTTCAGGGATTTTCTCCAGATACCCTTCGGGCACGTGCGGGATTCCGAAAGGCGGATGTGGTGGGTGAGGGGCCACCATCAGAAAGAAGGGCTTGCCTGAATCTTTGTTCTTTTCCATGAACTTTAGGGCCAAATCGGTTTCGCCATTGGTTTCGTATTCAGGTCTCACGATCTTATGCGGCTCATCCCGGTAAAACCACCAGTTGTGAAAAGTGGTGTGAAAGTTAAAAGCCTCCCAATGGTCGTATCCGAGGCGGTTTGGGCCGGGGGGCGTGAATTCGGTATTTGCATTTTCTTTGATGTAGGCCCGAATAGCTTCTCGATTCGGTTTATACTTGCCTGCCTTTTTGAGTCTTCCGGCCGAGAGGTGCCATTTTCCGATAAAGCCGGTGTGATAACCTGCGTCTTTGAATATGTGGGCAATGCATCTTTGGTTGGGATTGGCCTCGACCCAATTCAGGACCAATCCCGAATGTGTCGGATATCGGCCCGTCTGAAGCATACCCCGAAAAGGGGTACAGAGGGGACAGGTGGATGTGGCATGAGTAAAGCGCACACCCTGCCTGGCAAGCAGGTCGATGTTGGGCGTTTCAATATTCTGGCCCCCATAAATGCTGCACGCATCAGCTCGGAGTTGATCGTCGAAGATGACCAGAACGTTCGGTCGGTCAGGTTGCACAGAATCCCGCTGGGCCGACAGACATGCGGAATCCAGGGAAGCTATAGAAGCGGCGCCTACCCCCGCCGCCTGTAAAAACTGACGTCGATTTATTCGCCGCCGATGATCCTTATGGTACTCCGACATTTGCAACTCTCCTCATGCAAAAAGTTTAATCCGTATTACATCTGAAAATATCCAGGTCCTTCTTAGCACTAGCCTATAATCCAATAGACCACGCCGATCAGCAGCCCGACGCCGGCCCAGGATGCCAAAAAACCAATGGCCCCCACTAGGCTGGGTCGCGGAATCTCAAAATCAGGATGCGAAAACAGGGTCTTGCGCAGGCCGGGTTTGACGCCGGGAGGCAGCGTAAAGGGATCGGTTTCCGGTTCGTTCTCTCCGATCGGGGTCCGAAGACAGTCATAGAATGTATCGAGTTTTTCCTTCGCGACGGGACGGGTGAATAAACTAACTATAATCAGGGTAGTGAGTCCGAGAGAAAGATACCCGATCATCTGCCAGGGCGTATAGAGTCCGCCCTCGAAAAGCAGGAACGCCGGCAGCCTGTGTGCTAGGCGGGCGTCGAAATCCCAAAGCACGGTAGCGCCAAAGGCAATTTTGCTGGTAAATAAAAACAAACAAAAACTCACCAGGGTTGCGGCCCAGGCGCCCGCCACGGTGGCACGACGCCAGAACAGTCCGGCCCAAAAGGCGATACCCATCATGGCCGACACCATCCAAAATATTTCGATCCCCGCGACAACGCTTTCCAGGCTGAAGGCGAACAGGATGCCTAAAAACACGATGAGAGCGGAAACCATGCGACCGACCAACGTGTAATGGCGATCCGGCTTACCCTTTACGAGGAACTTTTTATAGAGGTTTTCCGTAAACAGGGCCGAAGCAATAACCATCAGCGAATCGCAGGTGCTCATGATTGAGGCCAGCATGGAGGCGATAAACAGACCGATCATCCCGGGCGCGATTTCCGGCAGGAGGTCGTAGGCCATTCGACCGTAGGCCTGGTCCGGATCCTCGAGATTCGCGTATAGAACTACCGCGCACAGACCGGTGAGCATCCAGGCAACGGTGCAGATTCGCTTGCCGAAAATTCCCACGGTCACGCCCATGCGCCCTTCCATCTCGGTTTTACCGGCGGCGCAGTTGGCCATCGTCTCCGGTTGGGTCACCCAACCCACCAGCGCATTAAAGGCTATCACTGCGATGTAAAATACGGTGATCTCGCCGGGAGCGACCAGGGATAGCATATCCGGATTATTGATGGACTCCCGCAGGCCGCTCATGCCGCCCACTTTCTCCAGGGCAAATGGTAGGATGAGGAAGGAAAGCACCACCGTCAGCAGTCCCTGAACGAAGTTAGTGGCGATGGCCGCACTTAGACCGCCGGCAACGCCATACACCACGAATATGATCGTCATCGATATGATGGCGAGTTTAGAGTTAATGGCGCCCCCGGAAACGGCTTCCACCATCACGCCGGCGCCTTTAAGCATCACGCCGATGGAAACCAGTAGTTGCATGATCCCCATAATGGCGTAGAGACCGTTGACACTGCTGCCGTAACGGGCGTTAAAAAAATCCGCCGTGGTAACGGCGCGCATCCGACGAAAAAATGGGGCGATCAACCAGAAAAAAGGCGTGACGAAAAGCCATAACCACTGATACCAGATTCCGGATACTCCCGCCCTGTACGTCTTGGACGAGACCACGACCGCCTGATCGGAATGCGTACCGCTGCCGAACATGAAAAAGGCCATCATCACTTTACCGAACTTGCGATCTCCGATGAAAAACGTGGCGGCGCTGCGGACTTTCCTCATCGCCCAGATCCCGATAAAAGTGATACCCGCCAGATAGGCAATGATAACGAGCCAATCGATCAGTTCGAATCCCAGAACGCCCAACATCTATGCTTCTCCTGAAAAGAAATAGTTACATTGTAACTCCGATTCGGCAGTACCCCGACGAAGAAAAACAACTCTGGGAATTATCGTCGGCTCCAATTCTGTCGGTTCCTCATTTCTCCTGACACATGATACCAACGATAGACGACAAGTCCAGTGTTTCTTCCTGGAGGTATGCGAGGAGCCGTTGGCCTCCCGTTAGATTCTTGAGATATTCCAGGACTGCATCCGTGATTCGGGTATCAGATATATCCAGGAACCGTTATGGGGACATACGCTGAATATGCACAAGGACCTGCTCTTTATAGGATTACTAGATAAGTTAATAAAATACATACTGATTCACGTATATTCGTGTAGCACGGCAAATAGGTGTTCTTTCCCTGGTTTTCAACTTCGTGTCAAATAAATTAACTCAACAGGCATCAATGTCACCGGCCCCAATAATCCCGAAAGCTGGATAGGCCATTTCGATCCGTCGAAAGATTTGTAAGCGGGGGTGACAATGTTAGCGTCGTGCATGATCTTCCAGTTGACCTTACGAATTTCCAGATCGCGTATTCGGTTAGCGGAAAGATTGGTTACTTCGATCTCTATCGAGTTCACACCTTCTTTGAGATACTGCCCAACTCGAGCCCGCATCGGCAGGGCAAACAGAACGGCAGCCTTTTTGCCATTGATCTTGATCCTGGCAGACTCTCGCACATCGCCTAGGTCGAGTATATAATCATCGGCGCCTGCATTATGCGGCAGATTAAATGTCAGACTGTAACGCGCCGTACCCGCAAACACTTTCGCCTTTTCATCCGGCGCCTTCGTCCAGCAACCCAGCGAATCGGTCGAATACGCCTTAGGTAACTCAGGGCCGCCTTCGATAAACTCAACCTTCCATTTTCCTTCGAGTACAAATGCTTTTCCCGTGGGTTTAACCGGAGTATAGGGTTTTGCTTTTAGAGAGGATTGGGCTGCCCGGATGATAAAAGACTCCCCCGCGGCAATATCAAGATATATCAAACGTTTTTGATTCAGAACCTGTGTGATCAATGAATACGAATCTCCGGTCATCGGATTATACAGAATCGCCGATGCAAACGGTACTGCAAGTTCGAGCCAGCCATGGAAATCATTCCCGGTATGATTCGCAATAAAATACCAGTACGAATCCTTCGTTTTGCGTCGAACGTATCGCAGCCCTTGTTCGGTCAGTGTCTCGCGTTTCACTCCCGCATTGTCAAGGGCAACAAGAACGTCTTCGGCAATCGCAAACCTACCCGGATTTCTTTTTGCCGCTGCCAATAACTCACGACGTTTGGCTAAACTTCCATACCCCGGTACATCGGCAGGCAAATGCTTTTCAAATATTACCTTCGCTCCCTGCCCGGCAAGGTCGCTGAGATGTTTCAAAGTTGCCGCCGGCATGAAAGTACATTTGGGAACCAGGACGACTTTGTACGTTCCACCCGGCGCATGGAGTTCGCTATTTTTATAACGAATCTTATCGAGCATTCGATCGGAGACGAAATCGAAAGCATAACCTTTACCATCGAGAAGATTGGCAATGTCTCCTATGCGCTGATTGTCTATCCACTCCTTATGATGGACGGCAAGATTTTTCAACAATCCCTCCGGATCCATCCAGAGATCATGTATCGGCCAATACACCAGTACGTCGTTAGCGGGCTCTCCCGCCTGCAGGACGGACTGACAGCGAGCGATGTAATTATTAAAATACGGCATGTCGCGCCAAATCGCGTTTCGCCAGTCGGCCTTGGTGGACGCATAAAAGAACCAGCCGGGCCACGGAGCGCCCTTGGGCGAATAACATGACCCATGATAAAAAACGTGATTGATCCCCGCTAAAAAAAACAAATCCATTTCCAGTTTCATCTGCCCTAACGTTCCATGCCAGTGCTCGCGCATCCAGGTGCAGCTTTCCGAGGATACGAGTTGCTTGCCTGGCAGGTGGGCAACGTGGGCTGCCGACGATGCCATCCGACAGATTCGCGGATCGGAATCGCCGGGCCGGGTAAACTGCTTCTCATGACGAAATCCCGGTATCGGAAACTCCGGCGATCCGAACATCTCCGTCTCGGGGATATCCGCCGCCGCATACACATCCAGAAGATTGGAAGGTGATCCGTGTGCCTGATCCCTGGTCAGCATACCGCGTGAATGAGCCCAATTCGTCCAGGTTGCAATAAACTCCCGATGCAATTCGGCAGCCGTGAGACGATAATCATATTTAATGCGACTTGACCTGTCCTTGTCTTTATCTTTACCGAATAATGTCTGGAGATGATCCGTAAGATCGTAACCGCGCCGTTTTGCAAATTCACCAGGCATTTCCGTACACCAATTACCCGAATACTCGAACGAATCATGGTACTGGGCTCGCGGCAGTATCTCTAATCCTTTGAGCGCTTTATCAAAACGATCTGTATAAGCAGTGATGGCGCTCTGCGAAAATGGATTCAGCATATGTCCTCTTCCTCCCGGTGCGGCACGCTTGACCATTCGTCGGGTGGAAAAGCTCAGCTTTCCCGTTTTTTTATCCAGGCTGGCTCTCGTATCCATATGATCCTGCGTCAAATCAGGCCCGCCGAAGCACCATCCCGTCCCCGTGGTCATATCGATCTGCATCCCCAGCGACTTGGCCTTTTTCAAAATGTACTCCAATGAGTCAATCCACTCTTTGGATAGATATATAATATAGCGATCTTCGTAACCTTTCGCGCCATAGATAGGAATTATATGTGCCGTGCCGATACCCCCGGCCTTGAGATTCTCCAGATTCCAGTCGATACTCTCGGCATCCCAGGCACTGCCAGGGCACCACCAGTAAGTCCCCGGCCGCTGCATGACGGTAATCTCAAAAGGCCAACTCCCCGTATTATCCTTGGCCATGACTCCACCATACAAGCTACACACAACTATAAAACTCGCAATCACAAAAACACCGCTTGGTTTGTACCTGGACATAAACACATTCCTTATCTGAGCCATTTTTTAGTTATTCTACTCTATTCTTCGGATAGATGCCAGAATTATCGACGCGATCTCCATTCGTGTACGGGTAAAAATTCCCCCCTGATCGTTTTTTTCGTAGGGAAAAATAGAAACTGTAGGTACAATATTCTGCGGGAATAGTAAAGACATTACAGAGGACATGCCCATGCGAATATTTATCGTTACCCTCATTATTCTGGTATGGTTTTGTGGTCAGAGCGGGGCCGAGGGCATTCCGCGACCGGAACATCCTCGTCCCGATTTTCAGCGGGACGCCTGGTTAAATCTGAACGGGACCTGGCAATTTACGATGGATCCGAACGGTAACAGAACCATAGCGGATATAAGACAAGCAAAAACCTTAGAACGTTCGATTGTGGTTCCCTTTTGCCCCGAAAGCCGTCTCTCTCAAATCGGGAACACCGGGTTTATAAAGCATCTCTGGTATCGTCGAACGTTCGATGTGCCCGTGTCGATGCGGAACCAACGCTTATTGCTGCACTTCGGCGCGGTCGATTGGTTCACTCGGGTTTGGCTGAATGGTGTTGAGTTGGGGGACCATTACGGCGGATACAGTCCTTTTACCTTTGAAATCACCGATGGTGTCAAGCCGCAGGACAACGATTTAATCGTGTATGTATTCGACGATACCCAAAAAGGCACAAAGGGAGACGAACAATCCGGCGGCGGACAGCCGCGAGGCAAACAAAGTTGTAAGCGACAGAGTTACGGTTGTTTCTATACCCGGACCTCTGGAATTTGGCAAACGGTGTGGCTGGAAGGGGTGGGAAAATCCTATCTTAAGGATTTCGTGCTTCGATCCGATCCGGACGGTGCACGGGTGATCTTCACCGGTTCCGTTGACGGCGCGGGGGAACATCTCAAGGTACGCCTCCGCGCGTTCGCAGAGGGCCAACCGGCTGGTGCAGAAATCGTTCCCGCCCGGTGGAGAGAGACGATCGGCGTTCTCAATTTAAAACCTGCAATTCCCTGGCAGCCGGCAAAACCCTTTCTGTACCAGTTAGTTATTGAAATTCTACAAGGAGACAAAGTCATTGACACGGTTCACACATATTTCGGACTGCGTAAAATAGAGATACGCCGGAACAGGATTTATATTAACGATCGGCCGATTTTCCTGAGACTGGTTCTCGATCAGGGGTATTATCCGGAAGGAATTTACACCGCTTCTGACGATGCCGCGTTGAAGCGGGATATCGAACTGGCGCTGGCGGCCGGATTTAACGGGGCGCGCCTGCACCAGAAAGTTTTCGAACCGCGGTTTTTATATTGGGCGGATCGCTTGGGGTATCTGCTCTGGGGAGAATACGGCGACACCGGAGTTGACTATAACGATCTGGTCGCGGTGAGTTATATGACCGCGGAATGGCAAACGATCCTGAACCGGGATCGAAATCATCCGTCGATCATTGGCTGGTGCCCTCTGAACGAGGTAAACCAGCGCAGCGGTCGAATCGAGTCTTTGGCCGCGATCCAGAGGATCAATAATTTTATCCGGTTGTCCGATCCTTCCCGGATGCTGCTGGATACCAGCGGCTATATCCATTTAAGCGAAACCACGGACGTTTACGATTCCCACGATTATACGCAGGACCGGAAAACTCTGACGGATCATTATGATACTCTCTTTAAGACCGGCGGCAATCCCTGGAATGCCTTTCCTCAGGATCGACGCAGTTCTTATCGCGGACAACCGTTTCTGGTAAGCGAATTTGGAGGATTCAGAGTTAAAAACCAGGCATCGGCGGATTCCGGTTGGGGGTATGGCGAAGAGTTGTCAGTTCAGGATTTCCTGCGCCGCTACAAGGCGATGGTCGATATCCTTATGGATAATCCCAACGTCGCCGGTTTCGCCTATACCCAACTGACCGATGTGGAACAGGAACAAAACGGCGTCTATACCTACGACCGCCGATCGAAATACGATCCGGCGTTATTAAGAGTAATCCACGCGCGTAAAGCAGCGTGTGAGACCAGGTAACTGCGATACCGGATCAGTGGACCCGCGCGGGTTGTTAATCCAGTTTATCTCAAGGTTAGAAACAGGAACATTCTGCTATGCTGACCGCGATAAGGCTTATCAACAGAGCAGGGCACTCCTAAAATCAACTTTTTTTAGTAGCAAGGGCACAGGCCCGATCCGAGGATCGGACCT
>CAZNQT010000059.1:2705-14038 GCA_964574885.1 uncultured Pirellulales bacterium | reverse complement strand
ATACGACCGAACGAGGAGTGGGCGCTATCACGATAACCGACGGTAATGGTAAACTTTCCATTACGGCCGCCGGTGACGTGGGACTCATTAGCGTATCCGGCAATAGCGGAACGGGTAATGATCTGGATATCGATCTATTGAACCTGGATGCCGCCGGCGACGGCACCAATGCCGATATCCCGGATTTTGCGGGTGTTAACATAGTGGATACAAGTACAAACGACACGCTGACGCTGGGCGGCGCCTGGACGATTCCGGGTATTATTGGCGTGGGCGGATCTCCGGCCGTTCCGGGCTCGATCATAGTTGGCGGCGGCGATGCCGGTGACGTAATGGCCCTGGGCGCTAACAATATTAACGTTTATGCCGGCGACGATGTGGCGGATGGTTTTGACAGCGCCTATGCCCCCTCGGCGCCTAACGATCCCTGTGTGCTCAGCATCACTGCGGGTGATATAACCAGCGGTGGCGGCGTAATCACGGCCAATACCAAGGCGGCCAGCAATCTGTTAACCTACGTCAAGAACGGGGAAACGTTTGCGGTTTCCGTCGCCGAAGATGTGACGGCGAATATTTCGTTTGATCCCGATGGCGGCAGTGCCGGTGAGGAATCCGTTGCGATCACGCAGTTGGCAGGAACTTCCGCGAGCGATGATGTAACGGTTACGACGTCGGGCGCCAGTCAATTTGACGTTTCGGCGATATCGCCGGCGGTCGATAATACCCTTGATGTACGTAATATCACGATTGAGGGTGATTTGATCGGCAACATCGGCACGGCGGCTCTGGCCTTTGACGACGTGGATACCATAATCATTCAGGGCGCCGATAACGGGAACCAGTTCTTTGGCGATAGTCTGAAAGGGTATGCTTCCACCGATAGCACCTTGGTGTTAACCGGCGTGGATATTCTGACGCTGGATACCGCCGCGGACGGCACGGAAGATCTGGTTCTGATCGCGGGCAGCACGTTTAACTTTGCCGATTCGACCGGAGCGACCACGGATGTGTTTAATCAACACATCGGCGTAACCGCAGGTTCGGTCGGCGCCACGGCTACCATTCGCGGTATTGACGGCGCCGGCGACAGTACGGCCGATGCGGCCTATTTGTTCTCGGGTTCAGGCGCCAGTACGGCCCAAACCGGCGGCACCAACGACATTGACCCGAGTGATCTGATCAGCGGTTCAGCCTTGATCAGCCGCATCACTCTGAGTGGCGTTGGCGGCCTTTCCACCAATGCGACGGTTCGCGAAGTTGATGGCACGACCAATGGCTCGTTCTTCGAGTTCGAGCAGAGTGTCGGGTTGATTAACATCTCGACCCAGGTTGATTCCATTTCGGTTGGTATTGACGATGGCAGCAACCTGACCGATGACGCGGTTGTGACCGGTATCGCAGATACCACCAATACGCGCAGCGATATTGATCGTTTGGGCGGCGGTGAGAATGGCAGTGCCAAACGTGGTTTGGAACCAGCACAACTGGTCAGTAATCCCAACGCGGCAATGGGTAACCTAGTTATCCAATCCATGGGAGGTTCGGGTGCGGATAATATCAATATTGTGGTCACAGGAAACAGCGGTCCTATCACTTTGACAGGCGATACGGCACTGCAAACGCCGGATCATGGCAATATAGCCCTGAACGATGCAACTTTAGATGGAGAAGCAGCGATTGCCATCGGCGGCGATCTGGCCGGTGCAATTACAATTCCCGGTTCGGTGCAGGGTGATATCCTGATTGGAATCGGTCTGGAATTGGATGCAGACAACAATGTGGTTGATACCGATATTACGGAAGTATCCGTCGGTCGCGACCTCAACGGCGATGGTGACGCAACCGACACGGATGTTTACAGTGAGCTTCCCGGCGGCAACATCCTGACCGGTTCGACGATCACGATTGGCGGCCAGGCAGCCGGAGCGACTACGTGCGACATTCTGGTTGCGGGTAATGTCGATGCCGATATTATCGCTCAGGGACAGGATCAGGATCCGGAGAATTCCGGTCTGGAACTGGATGGCGATCTGAATGGCGTAAAGGCCACCGGCAACCTGAACAATGACGTAATCGTGGGCGGCAGCCTTGAATATGTGATTGCCGACGGCGTTAATGCGGCGGATATCTTAAGTGGTGGCGATGGTACTGACACGGTGGAAGTTGAAGGAACAACGATTACCGGTGCGGCGGTTCTTGGCGTTCATGCCGGTATAGCCCAATTGGATATCATCGATCATGCGGTTGCAGGTGACGATCCCGATCAAGATCGAGTGACCTGCGACGGCGATATGACGGTGCAGTGGACGGCCGGTGCTATTGGTGCAACAGATACGCTGGGCGATATATATATCCAGGGTAATGTTTCTTCGCTGACCCTACTTACTGTTACGGGTGACGCCATTGTTGCAGGAAACATTATATCGCTGGATGACGGCTCATTTAATGTAACCAGTGATTCCAATATTGGTGTAGTGGTAGCGGCTGATGACGCCACGGTTCCGACCAGTGAGGCTTTACAGGATCTCATCACAACGAGCTTAGACGTAGTCTGGAGCCCAACGTCTCTGGACAACGCCAGTGGCGATGATTCAGGGGATCTGAGTTATAGCGGGACAATAACGGCGGAAAATGCCGGCGGTGTTGTTGCCGAGGGTAATATCACCTTAACGGCGAATATCGATGGCAACATGGGTGACATTATCGCACTCAACGGTGGGATTAGTGGGACATCCGTAGATGCAGGTTTGTCGATAGGCAGTATTGTCGCGAGTAGTGATATCACAGGTGACTTCTTCACGGAAGGAACCTTAGCAATCGGGACAGTGATGAACGTGTCAACGTTATTCGGACTGGAAGGCGTGCCGAGTTGGTTCACCGGCGGTGTATTGACCGAGATTGGCGACATCGACGATGGAGATTTCCTCGCGCAAGGCGGATTCGAATTCACCCAAGGTACGGGTGTCGCCGCCGGTGTTGCGATGGGTACGTTCTACTTACCGGCGGGTAATATTGACTCCGACAGCAGTATCATCTGCGGCGGCTCGATGGGCGGCATTCAAGCGCCCACCGGTGCAGCGGATATGCTGTTCCAGGTTTCGATGGACGGGAACATAGACCGAATCATCGTGGCGCAGTGGAGCCCGGCCACCAGTTCGACTGCGACGTTGGATAGCTACTATAATGCTGACCGGATTGCTATCTTCATCGTAGGCGATAGTGGCGACAATATTATTGTAGCCGGCAATCCCTTTATGACCGATACGATTGAGATCAGCGTGACGGGCGCCAATACCCTGGCGGTTTTGGATCGTTATAACGATATCATTTT
Organism: uncultured Pirellulales bacterium; assembly: GCA_964574885.1. Taxonomy (GTDB): domain Bacteria; phylum Planctomycetota; class Phycisphaerae; order Sedimentisphaerales; family SM23-30; genus JAFGFX01. The sequence goes on along the minus strand of CAZNQT010000059.1, from coordinate 10,707 downwards.
GTTGGGCGGCCTGGAAGCGGGCAGCAGCGTGGTCATAAACGGTGACGTTCCCGGCGGCGATATTATCCTGGACGGCGACTGGGCCGGTCTGGTTGATATCAATCCCAATGCCAACACGGGCGACCGAGGCGAAGTATTGTTTATTACGGTAAACGGTGACGTCCTTTCCGGCGCCGATCTGGACGCCTTTAACTTCGGGTCCCTGTTCGTACAGGGCAGTATCGATTCGTCGGTGCTTAACGGCGGGACGCTGAGCCATACCAACCGAACCGATAGCCTGACAATGCTGGATGATTCTTCCGTGCAAACGTTATACCTGAAAGGTTCCTCGAAGGTTATGGCGGAATGGCACAGTGTATTCGGCAAGGTAACGGGATATACCGAGAACGGCGTTTACGTGCCGGGTGTGGAATTCATGGGCAAGGGCAGTGCGGACTTCGCGACCAACGCAGGAACTTCAGCCATGTCTGAATCGGCGATGCAGGATTATGTGAAAGCCGGTTCGGTGGCGCATGGCGTAGCTCATATTGGTGATATGAGCATGGCGGTCGGCAGCAAGGTTCAACTGAAAAACGTGCTGGTTCCGGGTCAACTGGACTCCCTGACCACACCCAATAACGTCCGCAATCTGAAGGTCAGCGACGATGTTGGCGTTGTAAGCGTCGGTAACGTCATCAATAATGCGTTCATTAGCGGCAACGTGGATGAGTTCGGCGCCCGGATCGCCAAGAACGTAGTCATAGACGGCAACGTGGATGAATTCAGTGCCTATAAGATCACGAAGACCGTTGTCTTCGGTTCGACGGATTACCTGACGATCACCGGCAATAGACCGAATGGCGAGGGAGCGAAAGGCTCGATCATCAACAGCTTCTTCATGTGGGTGGATGACGCGAACTTCGGACCCACCTATCCGAATTCGAATGTTCGGGTGGTGAAGAGCGTGATTGGCGGTTTAGACGAAGTGCCGGATACCGTGTATATTCCCTGGTACTACAGCTAAGCCGATATAGACAAGACTTGAATTGAAACTCCTAGACAGGACAGGCCCGGTTCGGCAAATCGAACCGGGCCTTTTTTGATGACGAATGACGATCCCGCACCAATACTTCCTATTGCATATACAGGCTAGAACCCCCGGTTGAAGAGGCAGGAGAGAAAAAATGGGGTTTCGCTAACGCAGGAAGTGTGTTAATATACGTTGTTTTAGATACCATAGTTTTGAGGAGAGATTTGATGTCCACGGAAGTTGGGGTGAATGCGTTTCAGGATCGGTTGCGGTCGTTAGAACAGGAGATAGGGCAACTCTGCGGTACGGACGTGGAGAAGGAGGGATTCTATCGACTGTTTCTCGAGCGTACGGTAGCGGTATTAGGAGTGGGCGGTGCGATCTGGGAGATGGGCATTGGTGGGGAATTGCAGCAGGTTTGTCATATCAATTTGAATATGGCGGGCCTGGAAAGCGAGGGGCGGCAGATGCAATTATTGGCGGGTGCATTACAGAAGGTGAGTCAGACGCGCAAGCCTGTAGTACTGCCGGCAAATGCGGCATCGAACGTGTACGACGGCGGGCTGGGGGAAGCAGGCGAGAATGAGTCGGTGCATACCCTGCTCTTTGTGCCGATCATTTCAATGGAGAAATTGTCGGGGATATTGTTATTGATTTCGCCGGCCGAGGTGGATCCACGGGCCGTAGCGGGCTACCTAGGTTATGTACTAGGATTGTGTGATCATACAGGTCGGTTCCTGGAGCGAAAACGGATTCGGGAGTTGGAAACAACGATGTCTCGGTCTGATCGGATGCATCAATTTATATGTGCGTTACACAGCAGTCTGGATCCTCGGCGGACGGCGTATGCGTTGGCGATTTACGGTCAGGTGCTTTTGGGGGTGTATCGGTGTATGGCGGGGACGTATGATATGCGGGGTAAGTTTCGCTTGTTATCGGTTTCGGGTCTGGAGTCGGTGGCAGTAAAGAGCAGTTTCATCCAGGGGATCTCCGAGATTGCAAAACAGGTATGTCAGAATGATAAGCCGCTCTTGGTGGAGAATCCGGATGCGGCGCGGTCAGCGGCGGAGGATGGGAACGATCTGGTGACAGCGGGTCGGTTGTATATGCTGCAGGCGAATTCGTTGATTTTAGGAGTGTTTCCGATTCACAGTGAGGATCGGGTAGTGGGTGCGTTTGTGGTCGAAAAGGCCAAGGATATCGCGATCGATGTCGGCGAACGTCGGCAGATCGAAGAGTTTCTGGTAGAGGCGGGCAGTGCGTTTGCGAACGGGATGAAGTATCGGAATTTGCCGTTTTCGTCTATTATGCGGGCGGTGGGAGCCATTCGCGATAAGGCGTACCGAATGAGCTGGTTCCGAAGGGGGGTATGGACGACGATTATATTGGGTCTGATATTGTCACCGGCGATAGTTCAGAAACAAGTCAAGGTGAAGGGGAATGCGGAATTGGTACCGATTGAGGCTCGGATCGCGTATGTGGGACAGGATGGGGTGATAGAGGCGTTAGGATCCTCTTATTTTTCGTCGGACAGTTTTACGGATTTGGCGGGATTGATTAGGAAGTTGCAGAAAGGGCAGGATGATCTATCGGCGTATCTTTGGGGCCGTTTTTCCGAAGCGGAACGAGAGAAGTTGAGAACGTATGCGGGGACGGTGCTCCCCGTCGGGGTGTCAAGGGAGATTCAGGAAGATGCCTCGGCTACGTTGACAGAGGCCCTGAATCAGATATTGGAGGGGTCGTGCATTTATGATCCGAAGCGATTTACGGGGGTGGATCTGCAGGAGGATACTCGTCAGTTGGCCCAGCGATACGGAGGACAGAGAAATGCCGTATCGCTGAATCGTTGGCTACTTGAAGAAGCGTACTCCCAGGAGATACAGGCAAGTGAGTCGGTGACGCTGACGACGGGAACGGTGGTTAAGAAAGGAAGCGTTTTAGCGAAGCTGGATACCCAAGAGATCGAACAAGAGATTGACGAGGTGAAAAGTGACATCGCCGAGACACAGACTTTATTGGATAAAGAGATCATGAAGTCCGGCATGAGTGAAGCGGCAACGGGATTTAAAAGTCGTCTGAAGGCGTTGCAAGCGAGATTGAAGAAATTGGAATTGGATAGGCAACAGCATTATATCACCTCTCCGATCAATGGGACGGTGATCACCCGCGATAGTGTATTGCATTTGTTGCTTTCGAAGCCGGTGTCACGGGGCGATGCGATAGTCGAGGTAGTGCCGGTGGCGACCCCATGGCAATTGACGGTAAATGTGCCGGAGGATGAAGCAGGAGATCTGTTGAAGGCGTATCGTCGTCTAGGGGCCGACGAAAGCCTGAAAGCGCGGGTATTATTAAAGGCCTATCCGGAAGAGATCTTTGAAGCCGAAGTTCTTTCGATTGCAAAAAAGGCATATATAGAAACAACGGGCGAGCGAAAATATCGGAATGTGATTGAGGTTCGGGTGGCGGAGCCGAAAGACTTGCGTCGCAAAGTCGATTTACGCAAAGGTTTGCAAGGCAAGGTGGCCATCGAGTGCGGACGTCGCAGTTTATATTATGCAATGACACACGAATTTGTCGATTATGTGCGAGTGAGTTTATTTTAGGGTTAGCGGCGAGCGGTTAGCGTATAGCGAATGGAAATTTAAACACGGCACGCTATATGCTAGTTGAAAAAGGAGCACAATCCATGAAAATATTACCACCAATGGCGACCAGAGTCCTATTTTGTATTTGGTTAGGTGTGGTTTCAATTCAGATTTCTTCGAGTAAGGCAACTGACGTACGAGATTCTCGATATGCCCGATTTGTACAGGCACAGGAAGTAGAGGTAATGTCGCCGGAGGCGCCGGGATTGATCGAGCGGATGCCATTCAAACCGCAGGATTTTGTGAAGCAAGGGGAGGTCCTGGTGCAATTGGATCCGAATCTGGTGGCGTTGGAGATAGAAAATATAGAGGCACAAATTGCCTTGAGTACGAAGGAAGAGGCAGCGGCGGTTAAATTGCAGTACGCCAAAGATACTTATGAGATTATAAAAAAATTGTTTGAAACGGTAATCGTAGGGGATCCGAATACTCGTGTCGGCACGGAAAAGGAGTTAAAAGAAGCGGAACAGAATAAAAAATTGTTAGAACTGGGCGTGCGTGATGCTCGCCTGGAGATGAAGCAGTTGCAGATTAAGTTGAAACAGATGCGCGAGCGATTGTCTCAGATGTCGATTCGGGCGCCGTGGGACGGCGTGATCGTGCCGTTTTTCAGTGTGAAGAACGTACCGCAGTTGGAGACATCGAAGCCGCCGGCGGTGGGGGAGATGGTGACGTCAGGCCAGGCCGTGATCGCCATGATGAAGGTGGATATTTTAAAGGTGCAGTCGGAGGTGAAAGTAGAGCAGTTAGCTAGTCTGTATTTAGGCAAATCGGCCCAGGTCTATATTCCGTTTGATGCGCAGGACGCGATTCCGGCGAAAGTGGTATTTATCAGTCCGACGGTGGATTCAACGGGCGTGGTTCCTTTTGAGGTGGAGTTTGAGAATCCTGAGATACCCACGACCGGAAAACGACCGGATCGGAGATTTTATCGGTATCGATTTCGTCCAGGTATGAAGGCGCGAGTGGAACTGGAATAAGAAAGGGAAGAGCGAGAAAGGTATGAAGAGGCATATATAGTTTGTGTCGGGGATAGGTAAAATAGCAGGAAGGTGATGTGCAAAATTTACAATCACAAGTGAAATCGCAGTCGGGGGATCAGGTATTACCTCGATTACGTCCGGAGTTAGAATCATGGGAGCAGATCTATGACGGTCAGCCCTATTGGGTGGTCAAGGATCCGATCTCCCTTCGTTATTACCGTTTCAATCGGGAGGAATATTTTATTATCGAGCAGTTGCGTAAGGAGGTAACCCTGGAGGAGTTAAAAAAGGCGCATCGTAAGGAGTTTCAGGATGATTCCCTGAGTACGAATGAGATCGGAAGTTTTGTGGGTACCTTGATGTCCCGGAATTTGGTGCTGCTGCCTCAGCCGAATCGCGATGAGTTGTTATATCGTGGTTCGCGTCGTCGATGGCGTACCAAGTTTTTCACTCAACTTTCCAATTTTATGTTTTTTAAGATCCCGCTCTACGATCCGGATAAATTATTTACTCGCATCCACCCTCGCATACGTTTTATCTGGAGTTGGCCCTTTTTCGTATTTTACCTGGCGTTGTTTGGCGTTGCGATGGTCATTCTGGTGAGCCAATGGAACCAATGTACTTCGATGTTTTCCCGCCTTTTCTATACCCGGTGGAACATCGTGATGTTGATTTTCGTCGTGTATTTTGTCAAGGCGCTCCATGAGTTCGGCCATGGATTGACGTGTAAGAATTACGGGGGCGAAGTGCATGAGATGGGATTTTTGTTTTTGGTATTCACGCCATTTTTCTATTGTAACGTGACGGATTCCTGGACGTTTCCGGAGAAACATCGTCGTATGATGGTAACGGCAGGGGGGATTATGACGGAGATATTTTTTGCGTCCCTGGCGACGATCGTGTGGTACTATAGCGAGTCGGGCAGTTTTTTTCATTCACTGATGTTCAACTTGATGTTAGTATGCTCGATATCTACGATCCTGTTCAATGCGAATCCTTTGCTGAAATATGACGGATATTATTTGATGATGGATCTGGTAGAGGTTCCGAATTTGCGTCAGCGTGCTTCGACATATATGCGGAACTTATTTATTCGATTTGTATTGGGAGGGACACCCACGGAAATTCCCGAGGAACATCGTTTTCGGGGTATATTTCCATTTTACTCGATCGCGGCGTTTTTATACCGCTGGTTTATCATACTGTTCATAATCTATGTAGTATATCATATTCTAGAGAAGTTTCATCTCAAGCCGCTGGGGATTTTACTGGTAATATTATCCGCATCGACGCTGTTGGTCTTCCCAATCGTTAAGACCTCGAAAATGATCGCGACCAGTCGTCGGGAATTGGGTATATCTAATATCCGTTTGTTATTGCTACTGGCGGGGCTGGTAGGATTTGTGGCGACGGGATTATTTTGGCCTTTGGAGCAGCATGTCACATTGAATTTTATCCTGGAGCCGGTTCGCGAGCACTGGGTGCGCAGTGAAGTTTCAGGTCAGGTGCATTGGGATCCGAATGCCCGGGAAGGTAAGCTGGTGGGCACGGGGCCTTCGAATCAGGTAATGGCACGATTGAGCAACAAGGAATTGGAATACGAGAAAGAACGACTGGACTCCGAGATCGAGTATTACCGGAGCCAAAAAAGAAATGCAACCACCTTGAGTACGAAGAAACAGCTTCAGGTTCATCTGGCGGCGCTGGAACAGAATCGCCGGCGACTGTGGGAACGGATCGATCAATTACAAGTGCGCGTCCCGTTTTGCGGCGAGATCTTAAGTCGAGATACAGATCTACAGGTTTTGGAAGGTAAATACATCAATGCAGGCGAACCGCTGCTATTTATGGGGGACACTTCTGAATTGACAGCGAAAGTATGGGTTCCCGAAAAGACCTGGGCCCGGATATTCTCCCCCCAACAGCAGTTAGGCCAGCAAGCGGAGTTAATGCTTTATGCCTTCAGCCAGGAAAGGATTCATGGGTATGTCAGCGGTGTGAATCATCATCCGGAAGAGAATATGGGCGAGTACGGTGAGATGATGGCGTTGAGCGCTAAGGTGGGGGGCGAGGTGCCGACGGAATTTGATCCTGTTTCGGGTCGAGAGATTCCGGTGGAAGCAGTCTATGAGATAACATTAACCCTGGAAGCAGATAGTCTGCCAGATTCGGCCAAACCTTACATGTCAGGGCGGGTGCGGATCAATTGCGGCCGCTATACGCTGTTTCAATGGGGGAGGGATTCACTATTGCGTTTTATCTCGCCCGATATACGATTATAAATTAAATATCAAATATTAAAAAGAATTTCAATGGATAGGTTATGAAATGAGGGGGAAATATATAGACTAACCTTGTCAACATTAGAGTATTTCAAAGGTCTATCGAATATTGGAAGGCAAAGCACAGCGTCGTGAGGGTGGCTTATAAGTGCTTGGTGTATAAGTAGTTATATAAAATGGCACCGTCGGGTTTATCGAAGGTAACAGAGGATAGATGTGGTAATCGTTTTTTTACCGGATTGCAGTGCCCGTGTAGTTGAGATTACTTTGGCGTTGATGAGGCAGAGGGGTAGGCATACAATGGTTGCTTATGAATTTTATACGGTTTGCAGAAATGAATAATATGGCAGGCAAGGTAAGATCTTTGCTTACTTGCTTTCGAGGAAAACTATGGCAAAACAGAATGTGAACATTCATACGCTGGACAACGGAATGACCCTGGTCGCGGAGACAATGCAGGAGGTATCCTCGTCAGCATTTGTTTTTTTGGTACCAGCGGGTTCGGCCTATGATCCGGCGGGTTTGACGGGGACGAGTAGTGTTTTAGGGGATCTGCTATTTCGTGGCGCCGGAGAGTATGACAATCGGGCATTGAACGAACAATTGGATGGTTTGGGACTGCATCGGTTAAGCAGCGTGGCGTCTCTGCGCAGTTATTTTGGGGGGGCATTGCTGGCGGACAATCTTTGGTCGGCGTTGGAAATCTATGCCGACATTCTCAGGCGACCGACATTGGCGGAAGAACACTTTGAATTATGCCGACAGTTGGCATTACAGTCTTTGGATTCGATCGAAGATGATCCTCGGTATAAAATTTCGTTGCTGTTGCATGAGCAGTATTTGCCGTATCCGTTCGGCCGTCCGCCGCCGGGTCATCGCGACGAATTAGAGCTTTTGCCCTGGGCAACGATACAGAAGTATTGGCAGGATCGGTTCATGCCGGCGCATACGATCCTGGCAGTGGCCGGAAAGGTGGATTTTAGAAAAATAAAAAAATTTGTAGAAGAGCATTTCGGCGATTGGGAAGGGACGGAATTATCGGAACTGACTCAGGGCCAGCCTCAGACGCGGGTGTTTCATCAG
>CAZNQT010000059.1:0-2695 GCA_964574885.1 uncultured Pirellulales bacterium | reverse complement strand
GCCGTACGAGGGGGCGCAGGTGCACGTCGGGATCATGTATCCGTCGGTGACGTATGAGCACAAGGATTATTATGCCGCCTTGGCGGCCGTGGGAGTATTGAGCGGTGGGATGAGTGGGCGTTTGTTTACGGAAGTGCGGGAAAAGAGAGGTCTTTGTTATGCGGTGGGAGCGTCGCATCAGGTGGCGGCCAGGTATGGAGCGGTGCAGTGTTATCTGGGCAGCACGCCGGATCGGGCCCAGGAGGCGCTGGATGTAACACTGGCGGAGTTGACGAAATTGGCGCAGGGGATTTCGCCGGAGGAACTAAATCGGGCCAAAGTGGGACTGCGGGCCTCGTTGGTTATGCAAGGAGAATCGACCAGTGCCCGGGCACTCAGTTGTGCCCGGGACATGTATCATCTGGAACGTGTGCGTTCGCTTGCGGAGATCGAAGAAGCCATTCAAAAGTTGAAAGTCAAAGACGTAGTGAATCACCTTGAGAAATATACGCCGGTCGATTTTACGGTGGCGACGATTGGTCCAAAGGAATTAAGGGTGAATCGAGAAGAATAAAACCACGAAAAATGCGAAGTGCATGAAGAAGTTTATGTGACAAGAAAAGTTTAAAGAAAAAAATCCAGATAAATTCCCGTAACGGAACGTCATATATTGTTTGTAAAAATCCCTGCGGGATAATCTGACAGGAAGGATGGTAGCGGTGGAATTCAAGCAGGAGAGGTTGGATAACGGCTTGGTGGTGATTGGGGAGGTGATGGAGACGTCGCGATCGGCGGCGGTGGGATTTTTCGTGCGTACGGGATCGCGGGATGAGAATGAAAATATAGCGGGTACGAGTCACTTTCTGGAACATATGATGTTCAAGGGGACGCCGACGCGAACAGCACTCGAGGTAAATCTGGAATTCGATGAGATGGGCGCCAAATACAACGCATTCACGTCAGAAGAGAATACGGTATATTATGCGGCGGTACTGCCGGAGTACCAGGAGCGGGTGCTGGCATTGTGGTCGGATTTGATGCGACCTTCGCTGCGGGAGGAGGATTTCAACCTGGAAAAGGGGGTAATCTGTGAAGAGATCGCGATGTATAAGGATCAACCTCATTTCGACGTGGTGGATCGGTGTCGGCGTCTGCACTTCGGGGAGCACGGCTGCGGCAACAGTGTGCTGGGATCCGTAGAAAGTATTCAGGCGTTGACGGCAGAACAGATGCGGGATTATTTCCGTCGGCGGTATGCACCGGATAACATGGTGTTGGTGGGTGTGGGTAAGATCGACTGGAAATCGTTTTTAAAACAGGCACAGAAACTATGTGGCAACTGGGAGTCTTCCGGTGTCCAAAGAGAGTTAGATGATTTTCGTGGAACCGGGGATACGCATTTCGAACAAAAGGAGATAGTGCGTGAGCACATCTGTTTGATGAGCCAGGCGCCGTCGGCGCAGAGTGCGCAGCGGTATGCAGCAGGTGTGCTGGCGAATATTATGGGAGACGATACGGGATCGCGTTTGTACTGGGCGCTGGTCGATCCGGCATTGGCAGATGCAGTGGATTTGGACTTTGAACCGATGGATGGAACGGGATTGTTCAGTGCGTATATATCGTGCGATCCGAAACAAGCGAGTAAGGTGTTGAAAGTGGTGCGGGATTGCTTTGCGCAAATTTGCGCCGAGGGCGTGACGGAACAGGAAATGGAAGCGAGTAAAAATAAGATCGCTTCGACGGCGACGTTGAATGGTGAATTGCCGATGGGGCGTTTGGTGCCACTGGGATATAACTGGGTATATCGGCAGGAGTATCGGTCGCTGGCGGAGGAGATCCAGGCGATTCAGGCAGTAACACACGAGGAAGTAATGAAGGTATTGGAGCAGTATCCGCTGGATAAATTCTCGCTACAGGGTTTAGGGGTATGTAAGGATTTTTAATACCGAAAAAGTAAAACGTGAAAAGATAAAAGGAAAAAAATAAGAAATAAGAAAACAGGGAAAAAACCCATAGAATGAGAGATGCTAATGAACGGTGTGAAAAATGTAACTGCGGAGTTGACGGTCAAGGCGGTGGTGTTGGGGGTGGTGCTATCGGTGATCCTGGCGGGCGCCAATGCCTATTTAGGGATGTTTGCGGGGATGACGGTATCGGCGACGATCCCGGCGTCGGTGATCTCGATGGGAGTATTGAGTCTGTTGTTCAAGCGACACACCATATTTGAAAACACGCAGGTAATGACCTGCGCATCGGCCGGCGAAGCCCTGGCGGCCGGTGCGGTATTTACGATCCCCGCACTGGTGATCATGGGCGCCACCGGGTGGGAAAAAGGATTCGATTACTGGCAGGTGGTGTTGATTTGCGCTTTTGGAGGAGTCTTGGGAGTATTGTTTACCGTGCCGTTGCGTCGAGCCCTGATCGTGGAAGGCGATCTGCAGTTTCCCGAAGGTATTGCCACTGCGGAAGTCTTAAAAAGCGGTCAGACCGGCGGTTCGGCGATCAAAGCCATTGCATTGTCAGCTATTGGCGGAGCGTTGTTTAAAATTGGAGCAACGGGACTCTATTTATGGCAGGATGTATTCCAAGTCGCTGCACGGGTGAAACTGGGAGCAAAAACGACAGTGGCCTATTTCGGATCGAATCTGAGTCCGGCCTTGTTGTCGGTGGGGTATATCGTGGGTTTTAATATCTCGATTTTGATATTTATCGGCGG
>CAZNQT010000058.1:0-14070 GCA_964574885.1 uncultured Pirellulales bacterium | reverse complement strand
CGCGGATATCGCGTTGGGTAAGGAGGATTGAATCAGACCGACCGGTCTGTATGGGTTTGGTAAGGACGAAGGCATTTTGGTTTTCGAAGGTGATAATGCGGTTTTTAAGGTCGGCAGAAATAGTAGCAGTAGGGAGATCACCAAGAGGAACGGTACAGGGGAATTCTTGGGGAGTGGCGGTATCAGGGAATTTGTCGGGAGGGGTAGAATCGGGGAGTTCGTCGGGGGAGAGGAGTTTTCCGGAGGGATCGATGAATCCGAGCCGGAGGAGTTCGGCGACGGCGTCGATGAGACCGCTGCCACAGATACCCGTTGGTTTGACATCACCAATTACGTTGATTTGGACGGTTTGGCCGATCCGGACACGATCAATGGCGCCGGCGGCGGCGCGCATGCCCTGCCGGATGCGGGCGCCTTCGAAGGCTGGGCCAGCGGCGGTGCTGCAGGCGAGGAGTCGGTCGCGATTGCCGAGCAGGATTTCGCCATTGGTGCCGATGTCAATGGCAAGGTTAATATCTTCAGAATGGCGCAGAGCGGCGGCCAGGGCAACGGCGACGGTATCGCCGCCGACATGGGCGGCCACACCGGGCATGATAAATACATTCGCTTCGGGGTGGATTTGCAGATTCAGTTGGGCCGCCGGTACGTTAATCGCCTCGGAAAAAGCGGCGACATAGGGGGCCTGGGCGATCCGGTCCACGGGCACGCCAAGAAGGAGGTGCTGCATGGTGGCATTGCCGGCGGCGGTTAATTCATAGATATGATTTTGGTTCACATCGGCCTGGGCGCACAGTTGGACGATCAGTTCGTTGAGGCCGTTAATGATTTTATTCTGCAGCTCTCGCAGGCCCTGGTTTTGGCTGGTGCTATATTGAATGCGGCTGATGACGTCTTCGCCAAGAACGATCTGAGGATTGGCCTGGGAAGCGACGGCAAGTGTTTTTCCGCTGCGCAGGTCCAGCAAACTGGCGACGACCGTTGTGGTGCCAATATCGACGGCGATTCCGAGATTGGTTTGCGTATGGTCGCCCGGTTCTACAGAAATGATGCGTTGATTATGACAGACAGCGGTCACGTCGAAACTCTTTTGACGGAGGACGTGGGGTAAATCGCGGAGGGCGGACGTGGATAGGGATACGTCATTCGTCGAGTCGAATCCGGCCTCGTCGGCAAGGGATTCGGTCAGGCGGCGAGCGTCGCTGCGGAGATCGCTCAAATCAGGTTGCGGGATATTGAGGTGGAATTTGCGAATGCAGGGATCGATGACGGCGTCGGGTGCGATACCCTCTTCCAGTATTTTCTGGTCGTAGAATCGTGAGGTTTCGGGAATAGTAACGGTTAGATCCCGGGTAATCGGCGTTTGGCAAGCGAGAACGGTTTCGGCGGAATGATTTATGCGGACGAGGCATTTTTTACAGGTACCGGCGCCGGCGCAGAGGGAGTTGAGGGCGATGCCGGCGCGTTGGGCGGCTTCGAGAACGGTGGTCCGATCAGGAACACGAATCGAGATATCGTCAGGCTGGAATGTTATTTTATGCATATCTTTTCATCACCAAGAACCTAACCCGGATAAACCGGTAAATCCTAAGCACGAAATCCTAAATCCGAAACAATATCAAATTACTCAAATACAAATTTTCAAAACGATGGGCAACACCGCCAATCCCGATGTACATCGGTAGAACCTGGGGTGATATTTACCCGAAAAAAACTTGTGAGCTTTTTGCGCATCTTTTCATCACCTAGAACCTACGCTACTGAAAGACCAGAATAGTACGTCTTTATTTAGAGAGCAATTAAAAAACATTAGATTCGATTTGGAGTAAAAACGGTTCACGGTAGAAGAAGATAGCGGAAAGGATAAGAAAAAGTTCACGGTTTACGGTTCACAGTTCACGGAAAGAGAAGGTATCAGGTTTCAGGTATCGAGTTAAAGAGAAAGCACAGGATTTGTCCCCCGATTGCCACCGGGAGATTATTTAGGGCGACCACACGGGGTCGCCCCTCCGTTTCGGTTGGCGAGCAGCCGCCCGTCATCCAAGATCAACCATGCTTAAACTTGCTCGCGCTCGTGTAAGCATGCCACCCGTCAATCGATTTTAACTATCACATTCATCCTATAGTTTTCGGATTGATGCTTTGAGTATTATCGTTTAGAATCTTTAGGATTTTGGTTATGAGAAGATGCGTAAAAAGCAAAAAAATTTCCATCATGTATTTACCACCCCCAAGCTCGCGGACTCGCTTGGCGGTGCCACTCATCGCCTGTATGGCGCCGGCTGTGACGGGTTAGGGTATATAGATTGGCTCCAACCAGGCCTGGGCAGGTCAGCGATACGAGCATGAAACATAGACGAATCCTATTATCGTTGACGATATTAAGCGTTCTGCCGTACGTAAATCGGTCGGCGGGCAACGAGGTTTTTACGGCCGGCGAGGGTAATCCGGCCTACAAGGCGTTGTTGTATCGTCCGGCAGTAAATGCGACCATGAGCCCGAAGAAAGCGCTTCGGCTGCGGCCCGGGCCGCATCTGTTCATCGACGACTACCTGATCGACAAGACCGTGAAGGTCACGCGCCGGGTGAATCGCCCATTACGGGAGGCCGAAATTGCCAATCCGATCATCACCGGTAAAGAAGACCTCAATTATCAGCCGTATATGACGGTGTTGCGCGATCCGAAATCAGGCCGATTTCGCATCTGGTACAACGCCCGCAGGGAGGACTACAATCCCGGTCGCTCGCACCTGGCTATGATGGAGTCGGACGACGGCATCCATTGGCGACGCCCGCCCCGCCTTCTCGACGATCCCGCGCCGATCGCATACGGGGCGAGCGTGATTGACAGCGGCCCGAATTGTTCGGATCCGGCAGTGCGATACAAGTTCGGTTGGTGGTTGCGCGAAGGGGGAAAGGATCCCGGCGGATTGCGGATAGCCGTATCGCCCGACGGACTGGACTGGAATCTGCTAACGCCCCAGGCCGTGCTGATCCATCGCGACATCATGAACATGTTTTTCGACAGTCTGCGTAATCGTTACGTGGCGATCGTTTGCAGCGCCCGAAACGCGGGCCCTACCTGGAAGGGTATGCGCCGGCTTGGGATGCAGAGCGTCAGTCGCGATCTGATCCATTGGGAGAAGCCCTGGTACGTGCTTACGCCCGACGACGGCAGCGATCCGGCGGAGACGCAATTCTACGCCATGGGCGGACACCTGATCCGGGGCGAATTGTATCTCGCGACGGTGCGCATTCTACACGACAATTTGCAGGCCGAGGGGACGCCTGAAGGATCGTACGGCGTCAGCCATACGCAGTTGGCGTGGAGCCGGGACGGCGAGACATGGGTTCGCGACCAGGCGCCTTTTTTCGAGCCCAACCCGACACCCGGCGCATGGGATCACGCGCACGCCTGGATAGGCAGCCAAGTGCCGGTCGGCGACGAGGTGTACCTCTATTACTGCGGCTACAAGAACGGTCACAAGGTGAATCGGTTCGAGGAGCGGCAGATCGGTCTGGTGCGGATGCCACGCGACCGATACGTCTCGCGCGACGCCGGCGAGAAAGGCGGTACGCTGATCACGCAACCGGTGATTTTGCAGGGCGATCGAATAACGGTCAACGCTTGTGTTAACGACGAGATGCGCGTCCGGTTGTTGGATGTCGAAGGAACACCAATCCACGGTTTCGATACTATGATTCAAGGCGACGGCGTCGCTCTGCCGGTCGAGTGGAAGCAATCACTGAGCACCATCAAGGATAAATCCGTGCGAATCGAGTTCCAGATGAAGAAGGCCCGGTTATATGCGTTCGATGTGGAACCGTAATTTATTCATCCCAAAGGGGAGTTGTCTCTTATGATTATACAAAAAGCGACTCTTTTAATAATGCTGTTCGTATCGTTTCTAACCATCTTTCTCCCTGCGGCAATCGCACGGGAGGAACGAGAAGTGTTGCCGGGCGTGAAAACGTCTCGGATCGTACAAGGCGAGCCTTACGACCTGGATGGCAAGCGGATCGTCTTTCTCAACTGGTATTACATTCATCCGGGCAACGACGCCGATTGGCGTCTGGCCAACGGCCAAAGCGCGAGGGTGGGCGGATCGTTCGGCCCCTGGGAAGGCCGGTTCCGACATGAAAACCATGCCTATGGCATTCGATTGGTCGCCCAGTCGGCGCAGCACGTCGGTCCGCTGATTCGGCGGGAGCGTCCTTGGGAAAGCAAGGGCATACGGTTCAACGTCGTGATGCAGGATGAAGGGAAATATCGCGCATGGGGATATGTCGATGTGGGCAAGAAGGGAACTCCGCCCCATCTCATGCCGGTTTACTATGAATCGAAGGATGGTATGAATTGGGAACGGCCCCATCTTGGACAGGTCGAGTTCGAGGGCAATCGGGACAATAACCTTTATAACGGCTACGACGAAGCCACCGTGTTCAAGGATCCCTCGGCGCCACCGGAAGAGCGTTACAAGGCTGTCATGCCCGGCACGATGGATCGCAAGGAATTCGACGAGTATCGCAAAAAGTATCCCGACGCGGACGCGTGGGAAACGCGCGCATTGTGGGAGCTGGAAAAAAACAACAAGGTCTGGGGCATCCGCGGCGCCGTTTCGCCCGACGGGCTCCACTGGACGACGCTTGCCGATCTGCTCTCGGTCGAGTTCAGCGACACCCGGATCACGGCCTGCTACGATCCGATCTTGCATACATATGTAATGTATACCCGCTGGTGGTCGGTCGGTCCGCAAAGTGCAAAGTTGCCGGTCGATCTGAGCATGGGCGTTTGGGGAAATCCCGGGCGACGGAGTATCGGGCGGTCGGAGACGGTCGATTTCCGCCACTTCGGCGTCTCGGAGATGATCTACGAGCCGACGGCCGACATGGGGCCCTCCGATACACTTTACGGCAATTGCTTTACGACGATTCCCGGCACGTCCTGGCAACGAGTGATGTTTCCGGCCGTCTGGCATCAAGACGACGATACGACGAGCATCATCATGCTTTCGAGTACCGACGGGCGCGTGTGGCAGAGGGTTCCGGGTCCCACCGTGTTCGAGACGGCACCGTTCGGCCAATGGGACGGCGGCTGCATCTTCGCTGAGCCGAGCCTGGTGGAGCTACCCGACGGCAGTTTCGCGCTGCCCTACGTGGGATTCAACTTTCCACACAAGTATTCGCGGGGACAATGGGAGTTTCTACCGGGCTACGCGGTCTGGCCCAAGGGCCGCATCGTGGCGCTCGAGGCGGCGGAGCGGGGCGAGTTCGCTATGGTGGCCCTGATGCCGCCGGGGCGGAAGCTATTGATCAACGCCGTCACGAAGCGCGCCGGCGAGATCCGCGTGCAGGTCGATAGAGTCAAAGGTCGATCGCTGAACGACTGCGATCCGATTATCGGCGATCAGTATCGCAAGGAGGTCACGTGGAAGGGCAAAAGCGACCTCGGCCATGAGAAAGGCAAGCCGATACGCCTCCGGTTTCGCATGGAAAAGGCGCAATTATTTGGTTTGGAATTTGAATAAGTCGCAACTGAATCTGGAGAGAGCGATGAGTTCTATGACAAGTTTCTCACGACGTAGTTTCCAGCCGCGGGAACTCAACGCCGCATCCGGTGTTGTAGGCACATATTTTCGATACCTAGACATAGTGCCCCGCGATTGGGAAATCATCGAGACAGTCGAGTTTACGCCCCCGGGCGTTTAGCGGCCTTCGCGGACATGCCTGGTCGGTCCCTAAGCGTAAAAACGGAGGAGGAGGGATTCGAACCCCCGGTACCTTACGGTACAGCGGTTTTCAAGACCGCCGCCTTAAACCACTCGGCCACTCCTCCAACGGTAATCCCAGCCCGCGACATTGCCCTCCAACGATGTAAGGACCAGAGCCAGTGTTGGATGCGTGCAATTTTCGTTCCGTTCGATATTCTATTCAGGCATTCTAACAGAATTCCTACAACATGGTTTCAGGATTCCGGCCCCTGCCTTGTCAGGGGTGACATTCCTGCGCGGGAATGTCATAGTTTTATTAAAGCCCCTTATACTCTTTTACTGTTACCGAGTCAACCCAACAGGCTTCGACCAATGTGCGATATAAACCGTTGACGTTTGTAGCATATTATGCTACAAGAATTTGTGTATTAGGAAGTACGTTCAAGGTGCAGGAGGCGTAGCGATCAGGAGGTATTATGAAGGCAAAATGTCCCCACT
This sequence comes from uncultured Pirellulales bacterium, assembly GCA_964574885.1. Lineage (GTDB taxonomy): Bacteria > Planctomycetota > Phycisphaerae > Sedimentisphaerales > SM23-30 > JAFGFX01. The sequence continues at coordinate 7,864 of CAZNQT010000058.1, read as the reverse complement.
GTCATAAGAATCTACAAATTGATGAAGGTCTGGCCGGCAAGCAGGTCCGGTGCGCCAATCCGGAATGTCAGAAGGTGTTTACCGTGCCGGCGGAGTCGGTTTCTGCTGCTGAGCCCCCGGAAACTCCGCCTAACCCATCGCCCCCCACCAGTCCGCCGCCGACGCCGGAAAGCAAACCTCCGGCGAGTCCGGCTGCTCCTCCCACACCGAAGGTTCAGACTCCTCCGCCGATACCGAAGACACCGCCGGTGCCGCCGCCGTCCTCGCCGCCTACACCGCCAGCCTCATCGGTTCCCCCCACGCCACCACCTCCGGCCCCTACTCCTTCGAACGCACCGGCGTCTGCGAGTGTAACCAAGCCGCCGACGCCGCCTCCGATGCCCCGGTCAGTCGCACCGTCGGTTCCACCGGCGCCTCCCGTTCAAGTCCCGCCCCCGGGGATGGCCATTCCGCCTTCACCACCGAGAGTGCCAGCGACAACTCTAACGGCCATGGATGGGAGTTCGGCGCTCAATCATGTCATAAACAGCCTGGGTCGCGCATTGAGCTTAGGCAAGCTGTTATTTTTCCTTTTAGGCGCAGCGGTGACATTGCTACTTTGTTTTTTGATTCTCTGGATAGGCAATCAGGGTAGCGACGGCGCAGGAGTGGGGACATATATTTTTGCTTTCCTCATCGCAACCGGTTTGTTCGGCGTCATAGCCGGCGGCGTGGTTTATATCGCTCACGAGGAACGTCAGGGGCAATCTGCCGGCATCATGCAAACCGTGTTCTATTGCCTGCGACGTTTTTTGGCATTCTTCGGCGGGGCCTTACTTATGTTCGTTTTGACATTACTGGTCCCCGCATTGTTTAATGGATTGATTTATTGGCTTCGCGACAGCGGCGACGCAGGATCGTTTATCACCGCGATTCTTTTTCTACCTCAATTGCTCATCAATTTGTGTCTGGTCGTGGGGATTCTGGTGACCGTGATCGTATTCTGTGCGATGGTAATAGAACCCTGTGGTCCATTTCGTGCCCTTGGTCGCCTGCTCCATAGTATTCGTCACCAAACGGGCCCATTGATCGTCCAGTTAATCATGTCGATTTTTTTCGGGGGGGTGGTGTTCTGGGCCCTGGTGAGTCTGGTAGGAGCGGCAACCGTTCCCACGGTAGTATCGAATGGGCCTAAAACCAGTGTGTATTCCCTGATGAAGGATCTCATGAGTCTAGACGATACTTCCTCCTCCGATTCCGAACTCGACAATGCCTTGAAAAACTACGGCAGCGGCGGTTTGTATGGATTCGGAGGCGAGGATAAAGACGAATCCTCTTCCCGGAGGGGAAACCAAAGCGACAGCGGAGATTCGCTCCGCAGCTTTGCCCAGGGATTGGTGGTTTTGTTGGTGCTGGCTTATCCCTTTGTGTTCTGGATTGTCTCGTTTACCGGTTATTATGAACAAAACCAACCGATGTCTTCGCCGGCGCCGAGTTCGGCGATTCCCCCGCCGCCGAATTTATGAAGATGCGATTACCTGAAGTACCCTTTGAAGGAGAACATATACAACCATGGAGAACAAGTAATGAGCGAAACCAAAGCGCAATGGTATATATCCATTCAGGGCCAACAGTCGCAGAAAGTTTATACCACCGAGGAGGTGCGCGCCGGATGTCAAACCGGCAAAATAGCCTCCGGAGCATTGGGATGGCGTGAAGGCATGCCGGAGTGGCAGCCATTGGCCCAGATTGCGGAATTTCAAGACGTAGTCGCTGCCGCACCGTCGTCGCCGCCGACACCACCGCCGATCGCCCCGCCTCCCGTAAAAGGAGCGCGAATCGAGAAGGTTCGCGACAAGCTCAAGGCCGGCGCCGACAATGTTAAAAAGCGGGCCCAGATGGTCAAGTTGAGTCACGATCTTAAAAACATTCCGAAGGCCTTACAGCAACAGATGTATGCCCTGGGTTATCAAGCGACGCAACAGCCGCCCGCGGAGGTGGATATTACGGGGGAAATGACGGAATTAACGCAGCTCCAAACGCAACTGAATGAAAAGCAGACCACCCTGACATCCCTTCAGCAGACGACGGGAAGCGAATCCGTAGCCAAACAAATAAAACAAGAAATCGGTCAACTCCAGAAACGACAGCAGGAGTTGGTAATAGCTATCGGCGTCAAGGTCGATGCAACTCGACCGGAATTACCCAATATCGCCGGTACGTACGGCGCGATCGACCAATTGCGGACGACGCAGCACCAAAAACAAGCCGAACTGGACCAGCTTCAGGGGGAAGTCGGCCATCTTGAATTCGACAAAGAAACCTTGTCGTCCGTGGGGAAAGCAAGCAAGAAATATCTGCCCTACGGCATCGGAGCGATCGCGGCGATCCTGATTCTGTATTTCGGCATCAGTTGGATCTGGGGTCTGTTCACTCCTGCCGGCTGGAAGGAATTTCAATATTACATACCGGATGACGTCGATAGCTTCACGTACACCAATTTAGAAAGTCTGCGCAAGTCGGATTTATTCGAGGACAAATTGGAATCTATAACCGCAATGTTCGACAAGAGCGATTCCTTCTTGGTCGATGGAGATGAAATTGAATCAATGATTCAAATTAAACTGGAAAAGGGAGGAACCATTCACGTTTTTAAGACTTCGGAGGACCTGGATTTAAGGGAGGTAATAAAAGGCAGCAATCAATGAAAGATGGGCACATACGAAGACATCGAATATATCCTGCCGGGGAGCTATGGCGTCTGTCTGGCCAAGACGGAGAAGAAGACGTATTGCCTGGCGCGCAATGAAGAAGACATGAAAAAGGAACTCCGACATTTCAGCCAATCCAAAACCCCTGAATTCGAGGAATCCTTTGAAGAGGCGCTCGAATACGTAGGGAAGCTCGACCGCTATGAAGTTAAACAGATAGGGAAAGACAGAGCTAAAGGGCAAGGTTTTTCCGTGGGCTCTTCCATACAAAGCAGGGAAATGAATATATTGGGCGAAGAGGAAAACGCAGAGAAAGAAGTTAAACAAGCGAATAAGTATCGAGACAGAGCGATAGAAGATATAGAAGATGCTATAGATGATACAGAGAATAAGGATGAAAAGAAAGTCTTACAAACAAAACTGGAATTAGTAGAAGCCCACAAAATAAGCCAGAGCGGCAATGCCGTGAAATATGAATGGAGCTATGATACGGAGGATCTGGAAGAACTTGCCGACAACAGATATGGCGAATCTTTCCTACAAGAGATACTGAGAGGATTTCCGTAAAGCATCATAAGATTCCCTCCCCCGCAGGCAATTTAGGGGGAGAAAAAACGAACAGTGGTATCCAAGAAAGCATTGGAAAAAGGTAAACATAGGCAGACAGGAACGCTGAGCCAATAGGAGGGCTGATTGTGGCCGAGACGAAAGCGCAATGGTATATCCCGGGTCGGGATCGTAAGCCGGCAGGGCCTTATACGACGGAACAGGTGCTGCGGGCATTGCGAATCGGTCGAGTGACGCGACAAAGCATCTGCTGGCGGGAAGGGATGGCGGATTGGCTGCCGATCGAGCAGATACCCGCAATAGCCCATTTGCTGCAACCGGCGCAGGCGCAGCGGGGATTGATACGGTTTCGTTGTTCGTGCGGCAATGAGATCGTCATGTCGCATAAATTTTCCGGGAAACAGGCCAAATGCAGCGGCTGCGGCGCGATTGTAACAGTCCCGGCCGTGGTGGGGAATGAAACCGCAGAGAAACCAACGCCGAAGCCCAAACGTAGCTTTGTATCCAAGTTGATTGTCTTGTTCGTACTGGCAGGACTGGGCGCGGGGGCGTATTTTTTTGTAGTGGCGGATTATCTCAAGCTGAATAAAGCGAAGGAGTTGATCGAAAAGGGAAGTTATCGCAAGGCGTCACGCGAATTGAGGGGGCTGGACAAGAGTTTTCTATTTAAGAATCAGGCGCAGTATCTGGATGGTTTGATTGAGGTATATGAATATGCCGCGGCCGAGGAACCGCACGAGATATCCGTTGCCCAAATACTGCAGGAAGGAAATCCGCTAAGCGCTGCCCAGCGTTCCTTGAAGAAGGCCTGCCGGGCGGAACCGAAATGTGCAGAATTGGCGAAAGGTGATTTAGCCAAAGCCATCGAGATAATTCCGGCCGACACGAGCGATCGACTCGCACGGATCCTGGCGATCAATTTACTACGCAAAGAACTCGCTACAGCGGATCCCAAACAGCTCGCCCGAGAAGTTGTCGAGGAACTACGAGGGAATGTTGATTTTCAACAGCGTTTTTCCGACTACCAATCCCTGGTAACGATGCTTCTGGATTGGGACGCCTCCCTGATGTCCGACTTGCTCACCGCGATGCTCCCGAAAGACGCGGCGGGTACGCTTATCCATGCGCGCAATCTTCGTCTCCTGTTCAACTGGTTGCAGTCGAATCCGGCGCTGCAAAGCGCCTATCCCGATGCGATCCTGACCTGTGCGAAACAACAACTCGAATCGGACCCGCTGGACACAGTCGTTATTCTGAAAAACGCGCAGGAGTATCTACCGAAAGAAAAACAAGAAGAGGTCGCCACCTTGTATTTACAAGCGGCGCTGAAACTGAAAGAAAGCAATCCAAACGATGCGCGTGCTGCGCTTACCTCTGCCTTGCAGATTAAACCGGATATAGCGCAATCGGAATCGGAAATATTGCTCTGCATCGAATATTCCTCGAAAGCCGATGAAACGAAACTGGCTCAATATCAATTGTTCCTGTCGAAATATCCTAAAAGTGCGGAGCGAGCGAAAGTATTGTCGATGCTGGTCGCGGATGCGACGACGGTGGGGAACCAGCAGGGCTTTTATCAGCGTACGCCGAAAGCGCCCTACCTCGATGCGGCGTTGCCGACAGCGACGGAGTTGCTGGCTGCCTATCCTCAAACGCCGGAGTTGGATCGTACCCTAGAGAATCTGGCTCGGACTTTGCATAAAAATAAACGCCCGGAGGAGGCCCTGGATCTGGTGAAAAAAATCCTGGCGAAACTTCCGGAGACGTCGCTGAAATTCGAGATTGAACAAGACATCGTTCAGTGGACTCAACAGCCATCCGATCAGAGAAGTACTGTTAATAGTTATACCGTTCCTCCCGATCCACTGGAAGTGATTGTGGAAAACGAGATGAAAACGAAATTTATGACAGTGACGAATCCGAGTCAGATGCGAACTCTAACCGAACGACCAAATACTATACGAATAGCCCAGATCTCGAAAGATTGTACATTGAAGCTGTTTACTTCCGAAGAACTGGAGTCGTTGAAGAATTGGATTAGGGGGGGAGGGATTTTATGGGTCCGCAGCGATGTGTTGCAAGGATTCGGTATCGATTTTAAAAAGACTGGCAGTGGATTTCCTTGGGAATGTACTCTTTCTATTCCCCAAACGATGTGTCCGATTCTCACGGATTGTGCCAAAATCGAAATATCAGCCGATCCTTTATACTACGACTTGTTATACCGAGGGGCCATTCCCTTGTGGAAAACAAGAATAGGTTCATCGGAGGTTTGTGTCTGGTCGCTGGTTCCGTATGGCAGGGGGTGGATCAGCGATGTTAAGACGGTAAATGAACAAACGTACGACGGCAAACGGTTATGGTTGAATTTTCGCTTGTTCTGCCTGGGTCGAGTCCACGATATTCCCAATGTCACTCCCGAGACGATGAAGCAATTTAGAGATCGAGTTATGACCGGCGCTCCCAAAATATCCGAAATCTCTCCCGGTGAAGAGGCGACACCTGGGAAACCCACTGTTCCTACGGGAAACAAACCCACGATCATCGACGATCCCACAAAACTGGAGGAGGCAATCAAAGCCCCTCCAACGCAGAAAGTTGTGTGGATCAAGTTGTCTCAGCGGGATCTGTCGCGTGCGCAACAGCAATCCCTCAAAGCCTGGGTAGGGCAGGGGGGAGTCATCTGGCTGGAATCCGATCTCGTCAAAGTGTTCGCATTTCCGGGATTGATAACGATTCCGTCAAAGATGTTGAAGGGCGAATGCTTTGTCTTTTCGGCCAAACATCCAATTACCCAGGGAATCGATGGGTTGCGGTGTCAATACGAAATGGTCCCAAACCAGGTCGCCGTCAGAATTCCCAGCCGCTTCCAGGCGCCGAAAGGAGACGTCAAGCCGTTACTGGTGATTGAACCAGCATACAATCGGTTTCTGGCAATCGGAGCCTTCAAAGCCTATCAAAAAGGGTATGTGATTCTGAGGCCGGCAAAAATCCTGACGGATACCCCAACGGGTAAAAAGTTTGACCAAAACCTCCTTGCTTTTAGCTTTAATCCCACCCCACAAGAAGCAACTCCGGGCTATCATCCGGTACCGTAAATCGAAATTTTTTACCATAGCGGTGATTGAGTTGTCACATCATGCTTTTCAGCCGTTGCGGATCGTGGAGGGATATGGGGCTGCATTCTGCAAGGTTTGATATAATAACAATTTAGGTTAATTTAGAGGACGGAATCAGCTTGACCGATGAGTGGGATTGGTATATGATTATTAGATCATGAGTACGCAGTTACAACTAGCTAGAAATGAAGTTGTCACGGAGTCGATGCGACAGGTGGCGCAACGAGAGGGCGTGGAAGCGGACTTCGTACGCGCCGAAGTGGCGGCGGGAAAAATGGTAATCCCGGCCAATCGAGTGCATCTGGAGCATCAGTTAAAGCCGATAGGCATAGGCCGGGCAATTACGACGAAAATCAATGCGAATATCGGAGCGTCGCCATTATCCTCCGACGAATCGGGTGAACTACATAAACTGGAGACGGCGTTGAAATACGGCGCCGATACGGTGATGGATTTATCGACGGGGGGCGATTTGGATCATTGCCGCTGCACGCTGATCGAACATAGCACGGCGCCGCTGGGAACGGTGCCGTTATACGAAATGATCATTGGCAGACCGATTGAAGAACTGACGTATGATGACATTCTCCAAACATGCCGCAAGCAGGCGGAGCAGGGAGTGGATTTTTTCACCATCCACGCCGGTGTTTTAAAGGAGCATTTGCCGTTGGCGGAAAAGCGCTTGGCGGGGATCGTAAGTCGCGGCGGATCGCTGTTAGCGGAGTGGATGCTGCATCATAATAAACAGAATCCGATGTACGAGTTATTTGACGAACTCTGTGCAATTCTGTCGGAATACGATGTGTCGTTTAGTCTGGGGGACGGCTTACGGCCGGGTTGCCTGGCGGACGCAACGGACGAAGCCCAACTCGCCGAGTTACGAACGATAGGCGAATTGACGCAGCGAGCCTGGGAGAAAGGGTGCCAGGTGATCGTAGAAGGACCGGGCCACGTACCGTTCGATCAGATCGAAAGGAACATGAAGTTGCAGGAAGAAATTTGCCATGGAGCACCGTTTTATGTGCTGGGGCCATTGGTGACGGATGTGGCGCCGGGGTATGATCATATCACTAGTGCGATCGGCGGGACGGCGGCGGCGTATTTAGGGGCATCGTATTTGTGCTATGTGACGCCACGGGAACATCTGGGACTGCCCAACGATGACGACGTGCGACAGGGCGTGATCGCCAGCAGGATTGCGGCGCATGCAGCAGATGTGGCGCGCGGTCTTACGAATGCTCGACAATGGGATGATGATGTAAGTGCGGCCAGGGCAAACCTGAATTGGCAAAAACATCTGCGACTGGCGATGGATCCGGAGACGGCTCGGAACATGCATGACGAGAAGGAATTAGAGGATACCGATCACTGTACGATGTGCGGCAAGGAATGGTGCAGTGTGCGAATCACCAAAACCCTGAAGGAAACCCTAAGCGCCCGTAGCTCAATTGGATAGAGTCGCGGACTTCGAATCCGAAGGTTGCAGGT
>CAZNQT010000057.1:0-14265 GCA_964574885.1 uncultured Pirellulales bacterium | reverse complement strand
GCTCTTGTTTAAATGCTTGTTCGCGCTGCTGTGGGGCTTCTTCCATGTCACCCCTGGCAAAAAGCGACCCGGCCCATGCTAGGAGATCTTCTACATTTGCAGTGATCTGTTGGGTAATCTCCAAAAAGAGTTGATCGGATTGGTCTAAAGAGCCGCTCTGGGCGTAATGAATGGCTAAACGAAGTTTATTCGCGGTATGGCCGGGATTACGTTCCACTTCCTTAATGAGGCACTCCGCTTCCTCTTGCGTCAGGGGATGGCACTCCGGCAACACCAATTCCATAAAAGGCGATTCGAGACCTTTACCAAGAAGTTCTAACAGATTACTCATAGTTCCCATTCTCCTCGAATCCGATTTTGTGCATCGGTGGATTATTTCAAATTCTCGTCCGGTAAGATCACGCTGCCAGTGCAGCCAGTGCCTCCTGCGCGGCACGATATTGATTGTTGATCAAAAGTGCATTTTCATAGGCGATCCGTGCTGAATCCATCTGACCCGTCTTCTGATACGAATGTCCCAAAAGAAGATAGACATCTGCATAAGTTGCGCCTGTTTCTATGGCGCGTCCGAATACCCGGATGGCTTTTTCATGCCGATGCACTTTTTGATATAGTTTACCCAGGTATATGAACGCTTCTTTATATTGAGTATTGATACGCAGACTCTGACGAACCGAGCGTACCGCAGGAGCAATCCGATCCAGTCGATCCAGGACCATCCCTCGATAATAAAGTAAGTCAGCATGATCCGGATACCGATGGATCGCTTGGTCCAATGCTTCTAACAATAAATTCAGTTCGGTATCGCTTTTGGGATGGGTGGCATCTTTCAAAAACGTCGGCACATAATCTGCCTCTTCGATGATCATGTCGGTTAAGGTATCCACCGTTGTGTGAGCGGGATATCCCGATACCCTGCCTAAAAGAGGGCAAGATCGAGAGGATGTCGATACGACGTGTTTTTGCATGCATTGTCCGGCTAAGTTCACGGCCTCTTGAATTGTTTTGTCTCCAGGTCGAAGCTGCGCCGCTTTTTGCAAATGTCCAAAGGCGGAATCGAATTTATGTTGCGCCGCATACGTTAGACCCAGATAATAATAACTTTCAACGTATTGATCGTCCCATTGCAGCGACTGATGGAGCCATTCTTGCGCCAGGGAAAGTTGCTCTTTTTCTGCGTAAAGCATGCCCAGACAATGAGCCAGGATGGCATCCTGAGACTGCAGGCGCAGTCCGTCATGTAAGGTGGCGAACGCTTCGGTTTCCTTGCCCGTTCGCCACAATTCGAGTGCTGTTTGTACCCGCAATTTACTGTCGCGGGGATTAGTTTTCAGTTCCCGAAGTAATGTCACTGTGTCATTTTCACCCTTGCCGCACGAAGCGATGGAAGGTGGAGATTCTAGACAACCAGAAGTGATTTTCCTGCTTTGTTTACTTCCAATTAGTTTTATTTTTCTTATCTTCCTCTTTCTTTTTTTCATTGCTTCCTCTTAGGATTTGAAATGTTTGTATTTCATTTATACGGCCGGCATATAAATAAACTCATTCTCGCCGACATTTGAGCTATCGTCGCCTTCTGGGCCCACCTTAAACGTAATGCCCCATTATCTACACTGAGAATGGCTTTTTGAATACGAACCAACCGGTCTAATCCGCACAGTTTGGCCAGAGAAAAATACCCGTATGGACACCCTTTGAATTTAGAGGATTTGTAGGATTTACTTCGAATGGTAAAAGACCGAATAATCAGACGGATCCCAATTCGTATTTATAGGACCCAAGGTTTTTTCCCCGTAACGGCAAATCTGTAATGCGTATCCCCGGGGGAGGAAGAAATTTATTTCGAGGCCAGATAAATGCAGATGTTTTTTTATGAATGGTTGCTAATTACATAGCGCTTTGCGGATATACTCAGCTCGAGCGCGATCGCGCTGAGAGGCGTCAAATGTTTCTTGGTAGAGATTTTGAAGATGAGCCGGCTGTGTTAAGAGAAAAAGTCGATTGACGGTGGAAACATCGATATCTTGGATGCGACCCAAGTGAATCCCCAGACGTACAAAGCTGAGCAGGTATAACGCTTCTTCCGAGCTGATCAAACGGGCAGTGGATAGAATCCCTTTCGCACGAAATATTTTATCGTCCAGGGCGTCTTGCTTGTCTTGCAGTAATTTCTGGCGCGCGCACTTTTCATATTCAACAATCGGCTCTACCGCATGCACGACCAGACTTTCGATGACTTCCTCTTCCGTTTGGCCTAAGGTGATCTGATTCGAAAGCTGAAAAAAATCACCGATCGGCTCGCTGCCCTCCCCGTATAAACCACGAACCGCCAGATGCATATCCTTGGCGGCACGGAATACCTTTTCGATTTCTTGCGTCATCTTCAAGCCCGGCAAATGAAGCATTACACTTACCCGGATACCGGTCCCTACGTTTGTCGGACAGGCCGTTAGGTAGCCGTACTGGGAAGAAAATGCGTACTCGAGCTGACGGGCGAGAAGATCATCCACTTCGCATATCTTCGCAAAGGTTGTATTTAATTGCAACCCATTCGCCATCACCTGAATCCGAAGATGGTCCTCTTCGTTGATCATAACCGCCAACGATTCATCCTGCGTCCACGCCACCGCCCGAGAACCGTCTTTCTCGGCTAGTTCTTTGGAAATCAAATGACGCTCCGTGAGCAATTGTCGCTCCAGATCGGTCGTGTCGCACATAGTAACGTATAACAGCTTGCTTTGCAGGTTGGCGGACATCAATTTATCATGAGCAAACTGAAGTATCTCCTCGCGCTGTTGGGGATCCGCCTGCGAATAAAAATGAAAGCCGGCAATATTCCGGGCGAAACGCACTCGGGAAGAAATGACTATATCCGAAACGGGACCGCTTTGGGTTAACCATGAGCCTACGTTCCGACAAATTTGTGTTAGGTCTATCTTCAATTTTTTCTCATCTTAGGATATCGACTATAGTCCCGAGCGCCGGTAAAACATATCGATTTTTAACGCTAGCGTTTAATCTGGCTAATCTCGTCACGCAGTCGAGCTGCCGATTCATAATCTTCTGATTCGACCGCACGTTGGAGTTCTTGACGCAAACGGAGCATTTTCGCTTGCTCGCCTGCAACGCCTTTATACGCTGCCGGTGACCGGCCTACATGGGAGGATGCCCCGTTATGGGCACGCTCGATCAGGGGAGCCAGAGCCTTCGAAAAAGCCAAATAATCATTGGGACATCCCAGCAGACCACGCTTACGAAATTCTGCCCAACGGATGTTACACTGCGGGCATTCTAAATCCGATAGCTCCTGAGCTTCTTCCTGAACCGACATTATATTATTCAATAGTTCCGTAAGCGGTACTTGGGACTTGATGGTGATTCCCTCTTGTTGAGCGCATTCCTCGCATAAGTGACGTTCTATTTTGGCGCCGTTGATAATTTCGGTCAGATGGACGGTTGCCGTTTTGTCACACATCTGACATTGCATATCGTAAATCCTTATATAAAAATCATTTATGGCCAGCTTTAGCGTTTTGGTCGGTTTGGCATTTCCCGGCCGCTTACATAAATTTCCTATCTTCACTGCCCATTAATATCATAGTGTATGGTATATATATCGTCAATATCTGCACATAACTTTTTAGCCTGTCTGCATTTATATTATACCGTCGGCTGATAGCTCGCCCGACAGCCCTCACGTTCCCAGACCACTATTTCTCGTAAATGAACCGTCTCCGGCACTAATATCTTCAACTGGTCATAAATATATCGGGCTAAACACTCCGTGGAGGGATTCTGATTCGCAAAGTTACTCAGGTCATTTAATATCTCCGCCTGTGTCAGAGGTTCGACGACTTGACGCAATAATTGGCCTAACTCTTCAAAATCCATTACTAATTTGTTTGCTGGTAAATCCGGTGATTCTACTACCGCCCGAACGCGCCAGTTATGCTGGTGCGGCTCTTCTTGTCGGTCCGGTCCGAATCGTATAGAATGACCCGCTCGAAACTCTATCTCTTTCGCTACTCGATACATTCTTCCTATCTACTATCTACTATCTTCTTCACTAAGTTTTTTCTGTAGCTTTTCATATACCGTCTTGGGGAGTAATCCCGAAACATCGCCGCCGAACCGACCTACTTCGCGGATCAGAGTGGAAGAAGTAAACCCGTATTTCTCCGACGTCATGATAAATACGGTCTCGATTCCCGCCACCGCTCGGTTCGTCATCGCCAACTGAAATTCATATTGCACGTCCGTCAGATTCCGCAATCCCCGTACGATGACGTCGGCCTGTTTACTCTTGACGTATTCCACCGTCAAGCCCGTGTAGCGCTCTACCTTCACTTCCGACATAGCGCCGATCAGCTCTTCTATCATTAGAACGCGTTCTTCTCCCGTGAATAACGCCTCTTTCATCGGACTGTCCCCCACGCCCACGATCAATTCGTCAAATATGTTTACGCTGCGACGTATCACGTCCAGATGACCGTTCGTAATCGGATCAAACGATCCCGGAAATACCGCCCGCACGAATTTGTTGTTCGTCATCTATATCTCCTGCATTTCTAAATCAATCTCTCACAACAGGATAAATCATAGTACGGTAGGGTGTGCATTGCACACCATTTATTACTCATTTGGCTGATTTTGATATTACTCGAGGTTGGGGCGTACCGCGAGTTGCGCGACCGAACAGGTTGCCCTCCTGGTCGAACCAAAGCGGATCGATACAGATAAATCGGTCCCATTCAATGCGATTAGTCCGTTTCTGATGGTAAATATGCCACCATTGACCGGTTCGGTCACGAATGGCGCAACCATGGCCCGGTCCGTAAATACCGTCCGACCGATGCACGATGGGATTATGCTTCGCGCGTGTAAATGGTCCCATTGGATTGTCAGCCGTCGCATACCCCACGGCATAATCCGGGGTATCGGCGCCGGAGCCGCTGTATAAAAGGTAATAGCGATCCTGGTGTTTAATCATCCAGGGACCTTCCGTAACGCGACCGGCGCGGGTCTCCCAGTCCGATTCCGGTTGCAGAATTTTTTGGGGTTGACCGCTTGGTTCGGTGGGGCTCGCCATCGGCTGAACCGTGATACGAAAGCCCGGCAACTGCACAAAGTAAAGATACAACCGCCCGTCATCGTCCCGGAACAGGTGAGCGTCAATGGCATTTTCAAACCATTTGTGCAGTATGGTAAAAGGACCAAGCGGCCCTGCGGCCTCGGCTACGCCGACCGTCTTATTGACGGTATAATACAAAAAGAAACGGCCCGAAACCGGATCACGCCAGACATCCGGCGCCCAGACATGCCGTTGGCCCGGACGAAACACGACGGGACCCTGCTGCCAATCCACCAAATTGGTAGAGGTGTATGCGCGATATCCGTTATCCCCATCCACTTCACCGGTTGCGTAAAGGTAATAGATTCCTTTGTGGAAAATAACCGCAGGATCGGCCAGATTTCCCTCTATAACCGGATTCATATATGTAGCTGTTGTTACAGAATCATTCTCAGCGGTTTTCCGGAAAAACGCCATCAGAATCTTCGCAAGGATTTGCTCGCCATACTCGTTGGCATGCACCACATCGCGATAAAAGCGATGCGGATGTTGACCGGAGGACCGGATGTATTCTGCCCACGGCGTAGTCATATCCAGGTAAGCGCAATGTTCCTCGGCGGCGAGTTTTTTCAGCGCTTGCCCATAAGCGCCTGTACCGGAGTACGGAGCCTTGGCCAGCGCGCCTGCATCACGGGGATCCGTGGTGCCAAATACTCCTGTGGCTAAAACAATCTCCACCTTAGGTAAACCGGCGCGCAATTGATGAATAACTTCTCGGGTATCCTGGATGCTTTTCTGGCTGATGCCGCCGATAAGAACCAGGTCCGGTTTACGTGGAAGTACATACTTGGCGATACGATCCTTTTCTTTGTAGTGTTGACAGCCGCCGCCGCCACGTACATATACCGTGGCTTGAATATCTGTTTTCGGATAAGCCTTCCGGAGGAAGGCGACCCAACCCGAACGCATGGTGTCGTTGATGATGCTGTCTCCCAGCGCCAGCAAACGTAGTTCACCGCCCCCAATCAGGAGGGAACGTGTACGCTGGAGATAAGTCCAAACCGGTACGAGCGGAGTGAATTTACCTTTTGGCATTTCCGCTCGGATCTGTTCGATCTGTTTGAGAGAACGTTCCGGGGTACGGAAGATATAGTAGCCTTTCTCTTTCGTTTCGTTAGTCTTGGAGCGTTGATCGGGGGGATACTTGGCCGGCAATGCGCCCTGTTTCGGAAACGTTACCGGGGAATCCTTCATCATGTCGGCATATACAGGCAGTTGAATCATGCCGCCAATCAACAGTAGTAAAATAATATGCCTCATCCTCATTCTCCCACCGTAAAATTTATTGTCTAAGGAAATATTATTGTATTTATCCCTTGGATTGGGATCAATCATTAAATTCTATCTTGTCACGGGTATTGGTCCTCGGGAAAAAATTAGGATTGACATTTGACTATAACCATGTTCAACTAATATTGGTGTGAACCGACGTTTCTGCATGTCCGTACCCGCAGGAGAAAAGGTTCCTTGAGACGTGTAATGACAATGCCTCTTAGATTTTACTCGGAAGGAGGTTTTCTATGTGCAAAAAAAGAGTGGATCTGAACCGAAGAAAGTTTCTTAAAACCGCATTTACAGCAGGCGCCTGCTTGGCGGTGCCACAAATAATCCCGGCCACGGCTTTTGGCAAGAACGGCAGGGTAGCGCCCAGCGAACGAATCATACTAGGCGCAATCGGCATCGGGAATCGAGGCCGGTACGACCTCGGCTGCTTCCTGCGGGAGCCTGATTTACACTGCGTGGCTGTGTGTGACGTACGTGGCGACAACCGCCAGCGCGCCAGGAATATGGTGAATGAGAGCAACGGCAACAAAGACTGTAAAACGTACATCGACATGCGCGAGTTGCTTGCCCGCGACGATATTGACGCCGTGCTGATCGCGACCGGTCCGAACTGGCATGCGACGGCGGCTACGATGGCTGCCAAGGCGGGCAAAGACGTTTACTGCGAGAAACCTTGTACGAAAAACATCGTCCAGAGTCTGTCCCTGGCGGATATCTTTCGTCGCACGGCCCGTGTGTTCCAGGCCGGCACGCAGCGTCGCAGTCTGCCCAACTTCGCCTATGCCGTCGAATTGGCCCGCAGCGGTAAACTCGGTTCGCTCCAGACGCTCTACGCTCACCCCGGCGGCTTAGGGACTAAGATGAGCGGTTGGCTCCCGGCCGAACCCGAACCGCCCCGAGATCAGGTGGACTGGGACATGTTTCTGGGACCTGCCGCCTGGCGGCCCTACAACCACAAGCTCATGAATGCTTTCAACTTTGAAAAAGGCGGTGGCCTGGTCGGGGGTGGATGCCTGGAATGGGGATCTCACTGCGTAGATCTGTGCCAGTGGGCCAACAACGCCGACGACACGGCGCCGGTGGAATATGAGCCGGTCAACGGTCAGTTGCATGCTCGCTATGCCAACGGCGTCAAACTCGTTATGCGTAACGACGGCTGGCTGCCGATGGGATCGTGTCCGGTCCGATTCGAGGGCAAAACAGGCTGGGTGGAGACGGGCGATAATGCGGATTTCGCCGCGAGTTCTCAATCGCTGCTGTTGAACCGAGGGACCAAGATACCGGGTTATCCCGCCGACTTTCATGTGCGTAATTTTCTCGATTGTGTCAAGACGCGGGCCTTAACCCGGGCCCACGCCGACGCGGCGTGCTGGGCGCACATAACCTGTCATGCAGCCAATATTGCCTTATTCCTCAATCGCAAGGTAAAGTTTGATCCGAAAACCACTATGTTTATTAACGACGAGCAGGCCAACCGGTTGCGTTCCGAGGCCTTGCGGGAACCATGGCGGATCTAACGTTTGATGATTCGAAACAATCTACCCAAATGACGAGGTTAATCATGATAATCAAGAAACGTAATTTTTCCTGGTGCATAGTGTTTGTTATTGCCGCTGCCTCGACAATGACCTTCATTCAAACTCTACAAGCTGCGGACGTGAAGGAAAGCGACTTAATCGCCGTGCTGCAGTCCAATGCCCCCAAGAGTGAGAAAGCCATCACGTGTAAGAAACTAGCCATCTATGGTTCCGAGCAGGCCGTTCCTGCCCTCGTGCCCCTGTTGGCGGATAAGGAACTGGCATCCTGGGCGCGGATCGCCCTCGAAGCCATCCCCGGACCCTCTTCCGATGTCGCTCTGCGCGATGCGCTGGGCAAGCTGCATGGTCGGCTGCTTGTGGGAGCGATCAATTCGATTGGCGTACGGCGAGACGCCCAGGCCGTCGATGCGCTCATTCAGAAACTCAATGATGCCAATGCGGATGTTGCATCGGCTGCTGCCGTGGCCTTGGGACACATTGGTGGCGAGCCGGCGGCTAAGGCACTGTTACAATCTCTGGCCAATGCGCCCGCCGACGTTCGTTCGTCAGTGGCGATTGGTTGCATTCTCTGTGCAGAGTGGTCTCTGAAACACGACATGACTGCCGAAGCGATCAAGCTATATGACACGGTCCGGCGGGCAAAGGTACCCGACCAGAGACATTTAGAAGCAATCCGCGGCGCCATTCTGGCCCGCCGGTCAGACGGAATCCCCCTGTTGCTCGAACAATTGCGATCGAAAGACAGAGAAAGGCTCGACGTCGGTTTGCGTACGGCTCGCGAACTCCCCGGTCGCGACGTGACCGAGGCGTTGGCAGCCGAACTAAACCGCTTAAGTCCGGACCGGCAACCCCTCCTGCTGCTGGCCCTGGCCGACCGAAGCGATTCTGCGGTACTGCCGGTCGTTCTCAAGGCGGCTCAGAGCAACTCAAAGGACCTGCGTATCACGGCTATCAAAACCCTGGTTCGTCTGGGAGATGTCTCCTCTGTACCGATCCTGCTGCAGGCCGCGTGCGAGAACAATGCTGAGCTGAAACAAGCTGCTATGGAAACACTGCTCAGACTACCCGGCAAAGATGTGGATGCCGCCTTGATCGCCCGTTTGCCGCAAGCGCAGAGCCAACAGCAACTGGTTCTTATCAAATTGTCCGGCCAGAGGCAAATCAGCAGAGCTCTTCCTGCGGTCGTGTCGAGTCTTCATAGTTCTGATGCTGAGATTCGCAACGCAGCCTTAAAGACCATCAGTATCATCGGTCAAGATCCGCAGACAACCGATCTCGTCAAACTGCTGCAAAAGACCAACAGCTCCCGAGAACGCGACAATATCAAAAAAGCCCTGCTGGCAATCAGTGGACGTTGTGGCGTGAAGTGCATTCCGCACCTGCAGCCCCTGATCCAGAGTCGGGACGCCGAACTTCACGTCATCGGACTGCAGGCATTGGCTATTATCGGCGGACCCGAGGCATTCGCTGCCGTTAAATCGGCTCTGGCAAGTACTCAACCTCCCGTTCAGGATGAGGCCGTACGCATCTTATCGACGTGGCCGAACAACTGGCCGGAAGACACCGAGGCAGGTCAAGCCCTACGGTTGTTGGTTACGTCCGCCGAGAAGATGTCCTATCATGTATTGGCTCTACGTGGTTACCTTCAGTATATACGTGGTAATAAGAAGTTCAGTAACGAGCAAAAGGTGGCCATGGTTAAGGACATACTATCCCACATCAAGCGATCCGAAGAGAAACGGCAGGTCATTGCTGTTTTGGCAGAAGCGCCGAGCACCGGGGCCCTGGAGCTATTAACAACGCTCGCGGAGGATACGGCGGTCGCCGAGGAAGCCTATTCAGCCATGACCCGTATTGCTGGCCAAGACATCGCCGGAGTTACTAAGGGCCGACGACGGCAAGTGCTGCAAATGGTGATCGAAAAATCAAAGAACGATGGCACCAAACAAAAAGCCCGGAAAGCCCTCCGTGAAATTCGGTAAGCAGACCCGCCGGGCTATGTTGTTCGACATCCGTCGCATCTGACGATCAGCCCAATATTAATGGGACGAGACATAGCGTTCGTACTGATACTCCAGTTTTTTCCATGCGCCGGTTTTCATCCGGATATCCCAGTGGATGGTGCCGGCGCGTTCGCTTAATTTTAATTTGGTGGGATCGCTTCGGATGATGCCGTCTTCGGTGGCGGATACCGGTTTGCCGGGAACGGCCACGTCGATGACAATATCGACAGCGCGTTTTTCAAAATTGCGCAGTTGCAATTCGCCTTTGAGGGTGACTAGATCCAGATAATAATTAGGTCGCGGGCTGTGGGCTTTGAGTTTGCGATCCACTTCCGATTCATTTTTATCGGTGCTGATATTGACCGCTTCGGTGATGGGAATTTCACATGTACCGCCTTTGGGAGTGTATTTCAAGAGGTCCTCGCTGAGTGGTTTCTGGTTGCTGACAGCCAGGTATGGCCCGGTGGTCCACGCCGTGTCGGTTTGATTGTGCAGGACGAGGAAGTGTTTCATCCGTTCTGGCGGCGCCCAGCGATAGATGTGGGAATACCTGATCTTTTTCACGAAAAGGGTAACGATCGCTTTTTCGCCTCGTCTCAGCGTGATGTCTTTTTTGGTATATACGGTATAATCGGTTCCAGCGGCACCGCCCATCTGAGGAAGGTTACCCATAACGTTATTTATGTTACCGCCGTTCGGAGCCACGGGTTGATCAACGACGCCATAACCTGCGAACTGGTCCGCTCCCAAGGTATTGGAGGTGATGGCAGCTCGATTCATAATTTGAGTGCGAACAGCCGCCGGCGCCACCGCCGCACCGATCGTGCGAATAACCTGACCAACCGCCACCGGGGCCATATAATCCGTATGTAAAAAGTGGGGAACGCCCACGACAAAGTTAACATCGCAGTGAATCAGGTCTTCCGCTTCGTTCACCAGGGTGCCCCGGAGGGTAAGTTCGGCGTTGTCGTCGTCGAGAATTTTTACGGTGTATTCGGGAATCCAGGTAATACCTTTACGGAGATAGGCCATTCCCAGTTCGGTTTGCTTTGGTGTGGCCTGATCGTCGCCCTCGACGTGAATGCGTACGGGCAGATCGAGCACCTGCATCTTGAAGATCCCTTTTACCGGTACGGCGAAGCTGTTGTTTTCCGTTTCCAGGACCACGTATTCCGGACCCACCGAGACGAGAGTGCCGGCGGCGGTTCGGTCGGCGCCTTTATGCCGATAACTGAGTTGGACTTTTAAATGCTGATTGGCTTCAAGCCGCTGTCGTTTGTATTTTAAGTCCGCCGGTGCATCCTCATCGTTAAATTCCACGATCTCGCCCGGTCCGGCGCCGATCAAATCGACGAGGTGGTTGGGATTCTCCGAGTAGATGGCCAGCGTGCCAAAGGCCGCGGGCGGCACCTGTTTGGTAATACACCATCCTTCCCGCAAATCGACCTTTCCCTGGCGGGTGAAGAATCCGAGTCCGTTCTTGAAGACGGCCACGGAAGTGACACGACCTTTCCAGACGTGAGGATTCTTACCCTCGTCGGAAGCTAAAACTTCCGCCTGAATTGTAAAAGGTTTGTAAACAGTAATAACTAAAGCAAGAATTACCAGTTTCCTAAAACGGACGTGTTTCTTTACTCGATCCTTTTTCATTTGCATTCTCCTTTAAAAACAATTGTTTCTCTATCTACTATACAACATAACCAGCGGTGAGATCGGTAAATAGTGTGTAAAAAGAAGAGTGGATGAGTAGAAGAGTAAATGAGTAGATGAGTAGGGGCGACCCCGTGTGGTTACCCTGGCGTGGCCGACCCAAAAAGCCCCCGCTGCCAAGCGGGGGATAGTACTGCTCAGGATAACAGTATCGTTATAAGTGGAAACGCATAATGTTTCTTATAATACATCGTTGATGGGTGGCAGCCTCAAGCGAGTCTGCGAGCTTGGGGCTGGCTCTTTGGGCCTCAACGTCAGGTGACATGCCCGCGCAAGCGTAGGATTGATATTCGCTTGGCGTGGGCACGAAATCCTGCGCCCGGCTGTTCGCGGGAAGAGGATTAACGTTGATTTCTCTGTATCGGACCTTGTTGTTGCTGATTATTGAATCGTCCGGATGGACGTTGTTGGGGGCCGGTAAACGGCTTGAGATCCTCGCGATTGATATAATTGATGTGCAACGCGTCTTGAGTGTCGCGTAAAAAGGTTTCAAAGCTCGCAATGATTTTCCCTTCTCGAGTAACTATGGTAGTGCCGTAGACATCGGTTTGTTTCTTCTTGTCACCTTGTTTGGCGTTCCGGAGGAACTGAATCACTGCCTTACCGGCAGGATGAGTGAATGTTTTGTTTTTATCCCATTCGGCAAAGGCTTCGGTGGCGGAGGCTTTGAGCAGTTTAGGCCATAGTTGACGGAACAAATCGCCGGAACCGTAGATATCCGCGCTATTAATTTTTCCATTTATGGCAAATACATATCCAAGTACATCCTTTTTCTTCTCTATAATATTCAATAGGGCTTTTTGGTACTCCCCCGACTTTTGCTTGACCTCTTTATGTTCCAGAGTGAGTTCCAGACTAGAAGCAGATTTGGGCGCGCGGACGGATTTTCCTACGTTACCGCTTAATTTATCCTGTGTATTCGCCACTTCGTTCCAGACTTCGCTTTGGTTGCCGTAATATTTGACGGCGAGTTTCTGACGACGAGAGGCAATTTGATTCGACGACGAGGAAAAATTTCCGGCAGACTCATTCCCTCGTTTCTGCCACCGTCCGGATTCAACGCAATAGGAATTGACGTTCAGCTTCCGGGAATGTTTATCCAGAATACAATCGTGCTTTATAGTGCGATCCTGCTTGCCGCCGCGCACAATATCGCCCGATTGAATGTAGATATTGACGTCGCCGGAGATGTTTTTCAAGACGAGCTGCCCGACGCTTCCTGTTTCCTGGACCTGGACTTTCTTTTGCTTGAGAGCTTCTTCGAGGGTGATAAATTTTTTGTTCGCGATTTTATCTTGGCCGTGCACCAGGTAGATCGCCAGATTTTCGTGCGCATAAGGTCCGGAAATCGTATAGCCGTCGATTTTCAGCGGCTTGGCCTTTTCTTCCGCTGCGGCAGCACCCACAAACATTAAGCCCCATAACATAATCATTCCGATACGGATTCCTGTTTTCATCATAATCGATTACCTCACAATCTGGATACGTTTGCTGTTTTATTTTTCCCGGATCAAAATTGACTCGCCATCCACTTCGAGCATGACCTCGCCGCGCAGGGCAACGCTGCCCTGGCGATTATCCTTAGCCAGGCGTTCGGCGAGTTGTTTGAATTCGTCCGAACCGAATTGGACCACGCGCTGCGGTTCGGCCTGTTTTTCTTTGTTTACCAGTCGACTGTCCACCCAGCGATTGCCCCGACGATAGAAGGCAAGATCGTTCACCTGTTGAACCGAAGCGATGGAGACGCGATTCATCTGCTCATCATAATAAGCATTGCCCTTATTCAGCTTTGATTGTCCCTTTTGTGCGCTCAAGTTATAGGCCTGATTGACGCCGCCCCAGCCGGAGCGGCTTTTCATTGCACGTCTGTACATATAGGTTTGGGCCTCTTCGCGGACGGCGACTTCGTTGGACAGATCGGTGCCTTCCTTGGCCAGAAAGGACGTGTATTCCGTCAGGATACCGAACTCAGTCGAGAGCCGAACAATTTCATCAACCAGCTCTTTTACGCGAGGATCGTTTTTAGCGACCTTGTTGTCGGCGCCCATCTGGCGGATGGCGTCAATAAGTTCGGCGATCTTGCGGCTGGCCCACAATCGCGGCACAAAGCTGTTTTTCGTCGTCGCTTTATTGAACTTGAACTTGAATTTGAAGGTCTTCTTTTTGCCCAGGAAATTTCCACGTAGCAGGAACGTCACAGGATCTTCCCCGACGTATTGCCCCAGGAGCACAAACTGATCCCCGTCATACAAATCAGGCAGGGTGGCGGGGATAATATCACGGGTGCGTCCGATGGCCGGTTTGCCCTTGGTGGTGCGGACTTCCAGTTCGGGTTCCGCCAGGATCGGTCCGGCCAGACGGCGGAACACCTGTCCGACCTTGACTTCCACATCTTCTTTTGGCAGGACGAAGGTGGCTTTCGCCCGCGTTTCTTCGGCGATTTTTTCCAGCAGCGGTGCATTGACATCGACGCCTACGCCGAAGGTAAAGATGCGGCGTTTATGAGGATTGGATGTCATGGCGACGTTGCGGTTCGCGACTTCGGAGTTATTGCCGACGGTCGGCAGGCCATCGGTTAAAAACAGATCTATCGGCAGGG
>CAZNQT010000056.1:0-14514 GCA_964574885.1 uncultured Pirellulales bacterium | reverse complement strand
AAATGGTGTTTGCTAACAGCGGCGCTGAAGCCTTGGAACTACTTTCCCAGTCCTCCTTCGATGTCATAGTCTCGGATATGAAAATGCCCCAGATGGACGGACATGAATTACTAATCCACGTGAAAGAAAAATATCCCCGGATGGCTCGGATCGCCCTTTCGGGACAAACCTCCAAGGAAGCTTTCCTGCACTCTGTGGGACCTATCCATCAGTTCTTGTCTAAGCCCTGTACGGCGGATATGTTACGAAATTCCATTGCCAGAGTTTGTTTGTACCGCGATTTAGTTCGCAATGAAAACCTGAGAGAATTAACGTCCCATTTGGAATCCCTCCCCAGCGCTCCCATTCTTTGCACGGAATTGCTGGAGGAATTTCGGGCGAAGGAACCCGCGACCAAAAAAATCGCTCAAATTATCTCACAGGACATGGGGATGAGCGTTAAGATTCTCCAATTGGTCAATTCCGCCTATTTTGGCGTCTCCCAGGCGGTCTCCAGTATCTCCCAGGCGATTAATCTTCTCGGACTCGATACCATAAAAACATTGGTCGTTTCGTCCAAAATATTCTCCCAATTCCAACAGACGAAAGGAGCGGGGCTCTCTCTCCAGGCCCTTTGGGATCATAGCATGACCGTAATGGCTTGGACGCGCACTATCATTCAGGCCGAAAAGGTGCAGCGATTGCTGGTCGATGAGTTTATGTTGGCAGCCATGTTACATGATGTGGGTAAAATCGTTCTGAACTGTCAACTCCCGACCGAATATAAACAAGTGCTGGATCTTTTCGCTCGTCAGAATCTTCCTCTTACGGAGGCGGAAAAAGAGGTGCTGGGCGTGAGTCACGCCGAAGTCGGCGCCTACCTGCTGGGCTTATGGGGGTTTTCCCAAAATATCACTGAGGCGGCGGCGTTCCACCATCAGCCTGACGTGGCCAGAATCGAAGGATTTCATCCCCTTATTGCCGTGTACGCTGCCAATCGGTTAACCCATGAACTGGATTCCCGAAATTCCGATCTAAATTCAGACCTTCGAATGGACGATGAGTATCTGGGTATGTTAGGATTGTCGGATCGGCTGGCAATCTGGATACATTCCTATTTCGATGCACAGACTGTCAATTGTTAATCTTGGGAAAATGGAATGCCAATAATGACGTCGAAAGTTCTGTTTGTGGACGATGAGCCTAAAGTGACGCGGGCCATGAAGAACACGCTCCGTAAGGAAAAGTATGAGATCCTCAGCGCCGAATCCGCACAGGAAGCCCTCGGCATCCTGGAACGACAGGCCGTCGATATTGTCGTCACCGATGAGCAAATGCCGGGCATGTCTGGCACGGATTTCCTCGTGCTGATCAAAAATAAGTATCCGAATACCTTCCGCATTCTCCTCACCGGACAGGCCGGGCCCGAGGCCGCGCTTAAAGCCATCAATGAGGCGAATGTCTATCGCTTTCTCTTGAAACCCTGCAATGGGCTCGACTTGCTCATTACCATTCGGCGTGCCCTGGAATATAAAACCATCTTGAAGAAAACCGGACACTTGGTACAAGCGGGCGACTATCAATACCGGCTGCTGCAAAAGCTCGCCAACGAGCATGGCCGTATCGTCAAGGAGGCCCAAGAATCCCTCGGTGCGGTTCTCTGGGATTCCTCCTCACAAGATATTGACTCACTTTTGCAGGAGACTGATACTACTATTAAAAAGATCGCACACTTGATCGGGAATAAACCCCAGGAGGATACCGCCCCGACGGCGCCTGCGAATACGCCGACTGTTCCTGCTGATCATGCGCCGCAAAGTTCGCCGGATTCGACGTCAAATCCGAAACCGCAAACCACGGCACAGACGACCGCGACACAGTCGCCGACGCCGGCGACGGGGAAAACTTCTACGCCGCCCCCTGCCGCCCCCGATGCCGCTCCGGACAACTCCGTCGCGGAACTGCTCGAAGGGGTTCAATCCGTCAAGGATCTCAAACCTCTTATGACCCGTTCGGAACTCCAGCAACTCCTCGACGATTGTACGGAACTAAAAGGCATGTCTCCCACTGTAGCCCAGATTCTCAAATTGACCCAGAGCCCACGCTGCTCCATTGAACAAGTCGTCAAGGTGATCAAGCAGGACCATGCCGTTTCCCTCAAAATCTTGAAGTTGGCCAACTCCTCCACCTATACCCGCGGCGAACCCGTCGATTCCGTACAGAAAGCCGTCTTGCGCATTGGGCTGACCCAGATTCGACAGGCCGTGCTCAATATCAGCGTCATCGATCAGTTTAGCGGCGACGAGCAGGAAACGCTCCTGAGCACGCCCCAGTTCTGGGAACACTCCATCGCCACCGGGCTGATCACCGTCGAGGTCGCCCATGCCCTCAGTGATAAGACTACCGATTTGGACATCGCCTTTACCATGGGGCTGCTGCATGATATCGGCCGCATCATCTATCTGGAAATGCTTGGTCCGCAATACAAACAGGTGCTCAAAGTCGCCGATTCTCTCCGGGTACCCCTCGAACAGGTCGAATCACGCCTCTTACTGATTAACCACGCCGATGCCATGGATCGCATTTTGCATCGTTGGAAGTTTCCCAAGGATCTCGTCAATCCCATTGCACTCCATCAGTTGTCGCTGGGGAATATTCGACGGATGGCCACCCACGCCTTAAATGAAGTGGTCGCCTTGGCGCTGGCCAACCGACTGGCCCACGCCTTGCTGCTCGGCTCCAGTGGAAATTTCTCTCTCTATCCCACCGAAGAATTCATCAACCTCCTGAGATTAAAGCCGGACATTATCAGGAAAATCGAAGAGGATATCCCCAGCCAGACGGATGATATTAAGTTCTCCATGCTCGCTTCCGTAAATGAAAAATCGTGGCCCCGGTTACGCGATGATGTACTGGAAAAAATGCAGCAGCCTTTCCGGCCTATCTGTATCAGCGCCGAACCGGACTTCGACGCCCTGCGCATCTTCTGTGACCGATTAAAAGAAATCACCGAAGAAGAACATTCCCCCAATGTCGGCGTCATTCACATCAAACGCGGACAGGAACGCGTCCCCGTTACCGAAAAATTCAAAAAGGCCGAATCCGATGCCTCGGTGCAGAACCTCCCGCTCATCATCTTCTCGCCCAAGGGCGACATTCAACTCGAAGATCGCGCTATGGCCGGACGACGTTTCGAACTGCTCCCCTTCCCCGTTGCCATTGCCCGCATCACCGCTGCCTTCAATAAAATCGTCGCTCCCGATTCTCCCTAAAACCTTGAACTTCTTCCTCTTCCTGACCACCCACCATTGACCACTGAGAACTGAGCACTATTTCACTACCCGGTATTTCAATATCGATATATATTATCTATTCTATATATACACCCTATCTTAACATTAGCGATATATAGCCCATTTAACACAAATTCAGTAATAGCCTATATTTACATACCTCTAAAGCGATCCTGATCTAAGGACCGATAACTTATCTAGTTAGATAAATTACAAAACAAACCCAATTTTGTAATAAGACATTGTAGAATAACACCTTATGATAAAACTGCCGGAGATAATCAGGCCGGAGACGGCGTATCTGGCCAATATGGAGGTCCTGTGCGAGCATGCCCCCCTGCTGGCACAGAAGGTCGATTTGGTCGATGAGCTGGATTTCGTAGCCTGCCAGGAAACTCGTTCGGGGACGCTCACCTGTCAGTTGGCCCGGTCGTCCGGGGAGTCGGTGTACCTGCACAGCCGGTACGATCCGGCGAAGGAGGCGGCGCGATGGGCGGAGGGGGTGGAGAAGCTGGCGACGGAGACGGCGGAACGTGAAGACGGTCGGACGCCGATGTGCTATTTCGTGGATGGGTTCGGGCTGGGGTATCACGTGCAGGCGTTATTCGAGCGGCTGGCGGAGCCGGCGTTCATCGTAGTGAGTGAACCGAACGTGGCGCTGCTGCGGACGGCGCTGGAGCATATCGACTACTCGGAGATGTTCGCGAGCGAGCGTCTGATTTTGATTACCGCCGCGGAACGGGGCGAGATATTCAAGAAGTTGGAACATCACGCGCACGCGATGATGATGGGCGTGTTGTTCACGCAGCCATTGCAGCGGATCGATACGGATTTTCACGCCGCGATCCACACGCTCATCAGCGAATATGCTTCGTACGTTCGCACTACCCTGATCACGGTGTTGAGCAACAGCGTGCGGACGTGCACCAATATACTGCACAACCTGCCGACCTACGTATCGACGGGATCGATCCAAGTCTTACAGAATCGTTTCAGCGGATGTCCGACGGTGGTGGTTTCCGCGGGACCGTCGTTGAAGCGGAACATCAAGACCTTACAAGCGATCCGCGACAAGGTGGTCGTGGTGGCGGTGCAAACGACGTTAAAGCCTTTGCTGGCGGAAGGGATCCAGCCCGATTTTGTGACGAGCCTGGATTATCACGCGGTCAGTAAAGGTTTCTTTGAAGGTCTGGAAGATCAAGAATTACACGACGTTCACCTGGTGGCGGAACCGAAGGTGCATTGGGACGTAGTGGATACCTACCGCGGACGAGGGTGCGTATCGCTGTTGGGCAATGAGTTCTGTCAACTGGTCCTGCGCGGGATGACGGATGGGCATGATACCCTGCGGGCAGGCTGTACGGTGGCGCACCTGGCGTTTTATTTGGCACAATACCTGGGCGGCAATCCCATACTCTTCATCGGACAGGACCTGGGCTTTACGGATAACGTGTATTACAGTCCGGGCGTGGAACTGCACAGTATGTGGAAACCGGAACTGGGTCGCTTCGGCACGATAGAGATGAAAGAGTGGGAGCGGATTGTGCGGATGCGGGGGATCCTGCGGCAGATACAGGACATTCACGGCAAACCCATATACACCGATGAACAGATGTTCACGTATCTGCAACAGTTCGAGAAGGATTTCGCCCAGTGTCCGGCGGAGGTAATCGATGCGACCGAAGGGGGCGCGTTGAAGCAGTTTTGCCAGACGATGCCATTAGCGGAAGCAGCGGAACTCTATTGCCGTGAGCGCATCGATCCGGAACGTTTCGCCTATCGGGACACCATGCAATGGTTCAATCCCGATACGCTGGAACGAGCCAAAGAGTGCGTACAGAAACGATTGGAGGAAGTTGAAGAGTTTTTGAAGATCGGCAGGGAAACGGTAGAAATCGTAACGGAGATGATCGATCTGATCGAGGATCAACCGGCGTTGAATCAGCGCATGGTGCGGCTGGACGAACTGCGGAGTATGGTGCGACAGCGTAGCGAGACCTATCGGTTAATCTGTTACGTAGCGCAGATGGCGGAGATGTTCCGACTGCGACAGGACAGTATGATTAAACTGGATCGCAGCGAAGGGAAAGTGCGGCAGCGTCAGCAACTGCAGCGGGATATTCATTACGTCAGCGAGATCAATAAAGGGTGCGAACGGTTAATTACGATGTTGAAGGAATGTGTGGAGAGATTCGGAGAAGAAAAGGATGAAGGATGAAAGGAAGAAGAGTTCACGGTAAATGAGTAAATGAGTAGATGAGTAGATGGGTAGATGGGTTGAAGAGTTGAAGGTTGAAGGTAAAAAAAAAGAGTGGATTACGGTTTACGGTTGAGGGTTTACGGAAAGAGTAACAGGAACCGCAGAGGAGAGACAGCGGATAGCGTATAGGATTTGAATGGCCACAAAGACTCTAAGGCGCGAAGCAAAGAGAATTTCATAGGCACAAAAAATACAAGTGGCACAGATAAAAACTGATTAGTGGATAGTGGATAGATAATAGAGGTGTGCAATGCACAGCCTACCTTGTTTCGTGGTTTAATGAATTATGAGTGAAGCAGCAGAACGAAAGAATGCGGCGATATTATATGCAGACGGGGCGCGGTCGGCGCTGGGGTTGCGTTCGCGGATAGCGGAGGAGGTACACGGTAAAACGGTCCTGCGGCGTACGGTGGAACGATTGCAAAGGGCGGAACAACTCAGCGAGATTATCATATTCTGTCCGGAAGCACAGATGGATCAGATACAATCCCTCGTGGAAGGAATGAAGGCAGAAATCATCGGATTAAAGGAAGAGGCGCCTATCAGTCGCGACGTTCGTCGTCGG
The DNA here is from genome assembly GCA_964574885.1 of uncultured Pirellulales bacterium. GTDB lineage: Bacteria > Planctomycetota > Phycisphaerae > Sedimentisphaerales > SM23-30 > JAFGFX01. The sequence goes on along the minus strand of CAZNQT010000056.1, from coordinate 8,417 downwards.
AAATGGGGATTGAATTGTTGGCGGGGCGGGATTCGGGAAGCGACGGTGTTCGATGAGCAGTCGTTTACGGCGGAAATGGTGCTGCGCTTACGGGAAAGGGACATCTATACCGCGGCAGCAGTGCCGGCGGAATCGATCCTGGTCGATCCGCAATTGATCGACGGTCTGATCGCTCACCATCACGAGCACGGTTCGGGAATGCGGTTTACATTTACGCAGGCGGCGCCGGGATTGGCGGGCTGTGCCTATCGACTGGACCTGCTGCACGAACTGGTACAAACGAATACTGCGATCGGCCATCTATTGTATTACGACCCAGAGAGTCCGCACATGGATTACATCATGCAGGAGTGCAACTGCCGGGTAGCGAAGAACCTGTGCGTGAGTCCGTATCGGTATCTGGCGGATACGAAGCGGAGTTTCGAGCATCTGACACATCTGGCCGCGAATCTTAACGGAGAGCTGGAACGCGGTCAGGCCGGGGAGTTCGTGGAACGAATGCAGGAGCAGATTTGGGAAGTGGATGAACTGCCGCGGGAGCTGGAGATTGAGATCAATAGGGAACTAAGTCTGCGCATGCAGAGGTATCCGCATGCAATCAGCGTAGAGCGGATAGCGGATAGAGAAGATAGGCGGGGGATGCCGTTGGATACATTTGAAAAAATAGTGAGTGATTGTGCTTCGTTTGATGATATTTGCATTACCATCGGCGGCATCGGGGAGGCTTTGGTGCATCCGGACCTGATTCGGATGATCGAGACGGCGAACGAGTCGGGGATTTTCGGGATCCATATCGAAACGGATGGACTGGCATTAAAAGGAGAGTTGGCCGCGGCGCTGGCAGAGTCGGCGGCGGACGTGGTCAGCGTATATGTGGATGCGAACAGCCGCGAATTGTATGAACAAGTCAAAGGCCGGGACTGCTTCGAGCAGGTGGAAGGGAACCTCGAGGCATTTCTGGATAAGGTTTCGGATCACGGGCCAATGGTGATACCGCATCTGGTAAAGACGCGGGAGACGATGGCGGAGATGGAAGCCTTTTACGACCGCTGGATTCAGCGTTGCGGGGCGGCGGTAATCGTCGGTTACAACGATTACGCCGGTCAAATCGAGGACAAGGCGGTTATGGACATGTGCCCGCCACAGCGGTATCCGTGCAGTCGCTTGTATCGCACGCTGACTATTTTGGCAGACGGCAGCGCGACGATTTGTAGTCAGGATTTTAGCGGGCAACACCGTTTCGGCAACGTGAAGGAAAAGAGCGTATCGGAGTTATGGCGGTCGGATGGATTACAGAAACTACGTAATGCGCATCAGGAAAGGAATTTTGATTCCAATACTTTGTGTGCGAGATGTAAGGAATGGCATAGGTAATGACAAATGATGAAGCACGAATGACGAATCAATGACGAATACCAAATGACGAAAAAATACTCAAATAGTCTAATCGAATTATTATGCTGCGTCATATACTAACATTTAAGACAACCTTAACCGAATCGAAGGAATATGAACATCCCAAAGGATATGCCATTGTTGCATTATTGGCCGAGGAGTTGGCGCGAGCAGAATTCAAGGTAGAGAAACCGGATATTCATCGCGACATGGCCTGGTCGCTGGATTGTATCATTAATGGCAAAAGAATATTTTTCTTCGCAGGATTTCTGGGTTCCAAATTCACCGATTGGCAATTAATTATTTGTTCCGATTGGGAAATTATTAAACGGTTACTGGGAAAAAAAGACGAAGCAGAACGTATTCAGCTTGCCCGGGCAATCCATACTATATTATCCAATGATAAACGGTTTAGCGATCTGAAATGGTTTTCGCGTTATACCGATAGTGCGAAAGATGAGTGGTTTCCTGAGCCAACGTAAGAGATAGCGCATGGGGCAAGCCACACCCTACAAAATATATCATCCGTTGTGAGTTTTGAGTTGTGAGAAAATTTAAGGTATTAGGCATCATCGCGGCGCGGGGGGGGAGTGTGGGGGTGCGGGGTAAGAATACGCGCGTGTTGCTGGGTAAGCCAGTGGTTGTTTATACGATCGAAGCGGCGTTGGCGGCGGAGCGGCTGGATCGGATTGCGGTGACGACGGATGACGAGCAAGTCAAAGCGCTCTGCCGGGAGCGTTATCCTCAAGAATTGATTTTGGTGGAGCGGCCGGTGGAACTGGCAGGGGATACGGCGCGAATCGACGATGCGATGCGGCACTGCTGTGCGGTATTGAAGGACCAATATGAATATGAGCCGGACGCTATGGCGCTGTTGTATGCGAACGTACCGGTACGGGCGGAGGGAATCATCGATAGGGCGATAGAAAGGCTGGAACAAACGGGGGCGGATTCGGTGCAGACGCTGGCGTCGGTGGGGAAATTTCATCCGTATTGGTTGTATCAACTCGAGGGAGATCGGGCTTCAAAATACATTGATAACCAGGTCTATCAGCGGCAGGATTTGCCGAAGCTATACATGATCGACGGGGCGGTGGGCGTGGTGAGGTATGAGACGCTTATGGCGGCGGCGGACAACGACGATCCGCACGCCTTCTGGGGTAAGGACCGACGCGGTCTGGAGCAGGAGGCGCATGAGACGGTGGATATCGATACGCCGCGGGATCTGTTTCTGGCGGAAGCGGCGCTGCGATATGCTCCACCCCCAAGCTCGCAGACTCGCTTGGCGGTGCCACCCGCCGGCGCTGCGGAGCAGAGAAGTTCAGAAAATATATAATGAAAAATAAACAATGAGTAATGAAAAATGGCGTATAAGAGTCATGATATTTTGTTGATTTTTCCGCCGATACGGGAATGGGACCGACCCCGGAATTTTCCGACGGGATTGGGACTCATCGCGGCGTGGTTGCGGAATGCGGGGTATCGCGTGGCGGTGATCGATGTCAACGGATTGCGGTTATCTGATGAAGAAGTGCTGGAGCAGATACGGCAGTTGCATCCCTCGGTTATCGGGATCGGTGGATTGGTCACGACATATACATGGATTAAGCGTATCGTGCCGCGGATCCGGGCGGAACAGCCTGATTGCCCAATCGTCCTGGGCGGTTCGGTTGGCGCCAGTATCATAGAAACGGCACTTTCGAGCCTGGATATAGACGTTATCGCCGTCGGCGAAGCGGATAACACCGTGCTGGAGTTGCTGCCGGCGTTATTGAACGGCCAAGGAATGGAAGATATCGCGGGACTGGCCTATCGGCGAAACGGCGCTATCGTGCGAACCGCCGCGCGGCCCATGATCGCGGATCTGGATGAGCTTCCTTATCCGGCGTGGGATCTGTTTCCGATGGAGGTCTATCTGACCAATCCGGTCGTAGGCGTGGGTAAGGATGTCGATATTATCAGTTCGCGCGGGTGTCCGTTTCCGTGTGCCTACTGTTACCGGATATTCGGGCGGAAATATCGCACGCGGAGCGCCGAACACGTGGTCGGCGAAATGGAGGCATTGCAGCACAATTACGACGTGGATTTCATCAGTTTTCAGGACGACTGCTTTGTGATCGACAAGGAGCGGGTGTTTGCAATTTGTGATTTGATCGACCGCAACCAACGACTGGCGTCGCTGCGCTGGAGCTGTACGGGTCGGGTGACGGTTTGCGACAAGGAATTGCTGAAGCGGATGCGGGCGAGCGGATGCGTATCGGTGAGTTACGGGATCGAGAGCGGTTCCGAAACGATTCTCAACGTGATGCAGAAACACGTCAACCTGGAACAAGCGAAACAAGCGATTGCACATACCCGTGCGGTGGGACTGCGGTGTCCGGTGTCGTTTATGATCGGGTATCCCGGGGAGACGCGCGAGACCGTGATGGAAACGGTTGCATTCTGCGAGGAAATGAATATACCGCTGAGCGCGTTGATGTTTACGTGTCCGTATCCGGGTACGCCGCTGTATGAGCAGGTGAAACACAGTGAGTCGTTCCGCCGACAATTTGCCAACGAAGAAGAATTCGTACTACGACTTAATGATGCGGTGGATCTAACGGTCAATTTGACGGAAATGGACAATGACGAGTTAACGGCATTGCGCGATGAGGCATTGACCTTGGCCACCCAGAACTACAATCCGCCGACCGCAGCAGAAATCGAAGCACAGGAACGCAACCTGTATGGTGAGGAACTTTACCAAAAAGCCCAACAACAAATGCAAAGCGAGGCTATGCAAGAACACCGACGGCGGCATGGATTTAACGAAATGACGAATGCAAAAAGGGGTTAGGGTTTAGGGGCCAGGGTATAGTTTTTGTAGGATGGGCTTTTAGCCCATACGGTTGACTGTGAGAAATAAAATTATCATACCTAGCTGGACACAAAAGAGAAATTATCCGTATGTTATTGCGGAAGCAGGGGTAAATCATAACGGGCAAATGGATTTGGCGATCCAGTTAGTCGAGGCGGCGAAACAGGCCGGGGCCGACTGTGTCAAATTTCAAGCTTATACCACGGTGGAACTGGCGACTCAATCCACCGCCAAAGCTGCGTATCAGAAATCCTGCGGCGTTGACGGTGAGAGCCAATACGAAATGCTTCAGCGCTATGAATTGAGTGAGGATGAATTTTTTCAACTCAAGGAATACTGTGACGCACAGCACCTTGATTTTCTGGTTACGCCATTTTCTCGTCGCTGGGTGCAATTTTTAGAAACGCTGAACGTCAGCGCCTATAAAATCGGTTCCGGGAATTTGCAGCATCTCGACTTGCTGCAGGCCATGGGCGAAACGGGGAAACCGGTCATCCTCTCGACGGGTATGTCGAACTTACAGGAAGTCGATCAGACGCTGGATCGGCTGCAAAAATTCGGCTGTCAGGAAATCGCCGTTCTGCATTGCGTGAGCTTATACCCGACCCCGATTGAAGAAGTAAACCTAAAGGCGATTCGCACCCTGGCGAATCACACCGGTATGCTTACGGGATTTTCCGATCATACCGAAAGTATGGCAACGGGATTCCTGGCGGTTCAGCAAGGCGCCGCGATCCTGGAAAAACACCTGACGCTTGATAAAACGTTGGAAGGACCCGATCATCGTATGAGCCTGGAACCAAAGCAGTTGCAAATTTATATTGAGTCGGCGCATCGGGCGGCAGCGATGACGCCGCAACAGCAAATAGCACATATCGAAAGTGATCCCCAACTTGCCAAACTGTATCAAACGGCCCTGGGCGACGGGAGCAAAAAACCGACAACGGAAGAGTTAACGGTGAAACAAGCAGCGGGATTGAGCGTGGCGTCAGCGCAATCTATAACGGCAGGCAGCGTGATTACCCCGAAGATGGTAACGATCAAACGACCGGGAACCGGCATCCCCGCGGACAAAATCGAACAAGTGATCGGTGCGACGGCAAATACCCAGATTGCCTGCGATCAGGTAATTCATTATGAGGATATCGCGATTCGACACTAGAGGCGCTCAACGTTTCAGGTTGATTGTCAATCTATATAAGGTACGTAATTCATACAAACGGTCGAAGAAAAGTTACAGGAGGTACCGATGAAAAGGATTCTCAGTATCGTAATGTTGGTTGGTTTGGGCGCCAGTAATGTATTTGCCTTGCCCGGCAGCGGAACGCAAGCGGATCCGTGGATGATCAACTCTCTATCAGATTTCCACCAATTCACGAATGATCCTAATTTCTGGGACGATTATACCCGCCTGGATTGTGATCCAAACTTAGCAGGTATAACCTACACTGCCGCCATTATCGCACCGGATATCGATAACTCGATAAACTTGTTTCAAGGTACGCCATTTACCGGTGTCTTTGACGGCAACGGCCATACCATCTTCAACCTGACTATTGATGCCACTGTAACGAACAGCAGTTATCTCGGCTTGTTTGGTCAGATCGAAGATTCCCATGCTGAGGTCACAAACCTAGGGCTGGAAAATGTAAAGATTACCGGTGGCGGTAATTCCAGGTATCTTGGCGGCGTTGTGGGCTATAACTATGGCAGGATCAGCCATTGTTACGCTACGGGTGAAATCTTCGGTGAGCGCGACTACAATCGTCTCGGCGGTTTATGCGGAATGAACCATGGAAATATATTACATTGCTATTCTATCTGCAAGATAAGCGGCGGGGAGAACGAAAGTTGCCTTGGCGGTTTGTGCGGTGAGAATGAATACTCCGGCATAATCAAAAAATGCTATGCCGCCGGTCCGGTAACAGGAGATCAGGTGGATGTAATCCAGTATATCGGCGGTCTGTGCGGATGGAATAGAGGCATGGTCATCGATTGCTATGCCACCGGCTCGGTAAGTTGCTCGGAAAACCAATGGCTTGGCGAATTCGGTCTCGGCGGTCTGTGCGGATCTAATTTCGGCGGTATCCTCAACTGCTATGCCACGGGTTCGGTAACCAGTGGGGATGAATCTGCCAATGTCGGCGGCCTGTGCGGATCGAACGGCATCTCAGGCAGCATCAGCAATTGCTTTGCCACCGGCTCAGTAACCAACGGTTGGCTTCTTGGCGGTTTGTGCGGAGTAAACGAAGGCAACATCAGCAATTGCTTTGCCACGGGTTCCGTAGTCAATACCGATAATTCTTTCTCACTCGGCGGTCTGTGCGGAAAGCACAACGGAAAAGGCAGTATCAGCAATTGCTATGCAACCGGCTCCGTAACCAGTGTAGATGACCATGACTGGCTCGGGGGTCTGTGCGGATATTTGGACGGCGGCAGCTTTAGTAATTGTTATTTTCTGGCAACGGCCGGGCCGGATAATGGACATGGAACACCGCTAGATGATCCGAACATGAGAATCCAAAGCAATTTCGTCGGCTGGGATTTTGTCGGCGAAACCGCCAACGGAACCTCATCCACCTGGATTATACATACGAATGAGTATCCATCCCTGTACTATTTTGACCCGATGTTTGAGACATATGAATTTATCGGACAAGGAACAGAACAGGATCCTTATTTGATCTGCGATTCCCATGATCTCGGTGCGATCTGGCAGCAGCCCGACCGTCACTACCGACTCGGAAACGATCTGGATCTTAACGGGATAAACTGGTCCGTAGCGGTAATCCCTTATTGGAGTGGAGTGCTAGATGGTGAAAGCCATATCGTATCCAATCTGAAAATATCCGGCAGCGGTTACCTTGCCTTAATAGGGATTTCCAACATTCATGCGCTAGTACACGGACTGGCCCTGGAAAACGTAAATATAATCGGAGAATCAGAACGATCCTGGTATCTAAGCGGCCTGTGCGGATACGTTAATAACAGTAGTATCAGTAATTGCTATACTACCGGCGCCGTAACCGGCGAGGATAATTCTTATTATCTCGGCGGTTTGTGCGGAGAGAACCACAACGGCAGCATTACTAATTGCTATTCGGCCTGCTCCGTAACCGGCGGGGATCATTCTGAATATCTCGGCGGTCTGTGTGGATGGAACTACGGTGACTTTCTAAATGTAATAAATATTTACAATTGCTATGCTACCGGCAGTGTAACCGGCGGGGACAATACAAGCTATCTCGGCGGACTGTGCGGATATTTTTATGATGGCAACATCATTAACTGCTATGCCGTCGGAAATGTCAGTAACCATGGAGGCGGCTTGTGCGGTTATGTCGATAAGAATGGTCTTGTCATCAACAATTGCTATTTCCTGGATACGGCCGGGCTGGATAATGGCTATGGAACGCCGTTGACCGATAGCGAGATGAAGCAGCAGAGCAGCTTTGCGGGCTGGGATTTTGTCAGTGAGACGACCGATGGCACTTCGTCTTTCTGGACGATCCACGCGGATGAGTATCCATCTCTATTCTGTTTTGATCCAACGTTTTTACCTCATGCCTTTGCAGGACAGGGCACAGAATCAGATCCTTATATAATCTATGATGCCCATGATCTCGGGGCTATCTGGCAGCATCCGGACCGTCACTACCGACTCCAGAACGACCTGAACCTTGCTGGTATAAACTGGGCTATGCCGATATCCTTTGATTTTGCCGGTGTATTTGACGGCAACGGCCATATCATCTCCAATCTGAACGTAACCGGTATCCATTACATTGGCCTAATCGGTATATGCAACAGTAATGCGTTCATATGCAACCTCGGACTGGAGAGCGTAAATATAAACTCCTCGCATTGTTGTTCCTGGTATTCCGGCGGCCTATGCGGAGTGAACTACGGTAATATCAACCAATGCTACTCAACTGGCTCGGTAAACGGCAGGGATTATTCTGATTTTCTCGGCGGATTGTGCGGAAGTAACCAAGGTGATATCAGCAATTGCTATTCCACCGCTTCCGTATCTGGCCGCGATTATCTCGGTAGCCTGTGCGGATCTAACTGGTATGGAACTATCAGCAATTGCTATGCGACTGGATCCGTATCCGGCGATTATTCTCTCGGTGGCCTGTGCGGATCAAACCGCAAAAGTAGTATC
>CAZNQT010000055.1:0-14575 GCA_964574885.1 uncultured Pirellulales bacterium | reverse complement strand
CGGGATCACGGCGGACTGGTATTTATCGACTTACGGGACCGGGAGGGGATTACGCAACTGGTATTTAATCCGGAATCGAATCCACAGGCGCACGAATTGGCGCGGACGGTGCGAACGGAATGGGTCATTGCCGCCAAAGGAAAGGTCCGCCATCGCGGGGATGACTTAGTCAATCCCAAACTGGCCACCGGCGAGATTGAGGTGGATGCCTACGAACTGGAGATTCTCAACAAGGCGCTGACGCCGCCGTTTGAGGTCGATACGACCGAAACGATCAACGAGGAATTACGTCTGCGGTATCGGTATATCGACCTGCGACGCGCTCCGATGCAACGGATGATCAAGGTGCGCGACTGGGCGACGGGGATTATTCGCGACTATCATCGGGCGCATGGGTTTTATGAGATTGAGACGCCGATCCTGGCCAAAAGCACTCCCGAAGGCGCGCGGGATTTCCTGGTACCGTCGCGCCTGACGGCGGGCGCGTTTTATGCGCTGCCGCAGTCGCCGCAGCTCTTTAAGCAGGTGCTGATGGTCGCCAATATGGATCGCTACTATCAGATCGCCCGCTGTTTCCGCGACGAGGACCCGCGCGCGGATCGACAGGTGGAATTTACTCAACTGGACGTGGAGATGAGCTTCATTGACATGGAGGATATTATCTCTATTACCGAAGGCTGCTTCGCGCGGATCTGGCAAGAGATCATGAAGGTGGAGGTTCCGCTGCCGCTGCCGCGGATTCCTTACGATGAGGCCGTGCGGGATTACGGGATCGATCGGCCGGATCTGCGTTTCGAGATGAAGCTCAAGGATATTTCAGACCTGGCGGCGGACTGTGAATACAAGGTGTTCAGCAATACGATTCAATCGCAAGGAATCGTCAAGGGCTTGTGTGCACCGGGGGCCGGGAATTATTCCCGCAGCGATATCGAGAAGGGCCTGACGGAGTTTGTCGCCCAGTACGGCGCCGGCGGTCTCGGCTGGACCAAGGTGATCGCCCAAGAGGGAGGCGACGGAGCGATTTTAAATATGGGCTTTGCCAAGTTTTTCTCCGCGGACCAGCACCAGGAAATCATTCGCCGTTATGAAGCCAAACCGGGCGATTTGATTCTGGTCATCGCCGGCCATGAAGATACCGTGAATAAATCACTGGGAGCGCTGCGCTGCAAGTTGGGAGCGGACCTGGGATTGATCAAGAAAAACGATTATCAATTTGTCTGGGTAGTGGATTTTCCGCTGATGGAATGGAACGCCGACGAGAATCGCTGGGACTCGCTGCACCATCCGTTTACGGCGCCGCGTCCGGAGGATATCGATAAGCTCAACGACGATCCGAGCAAGGTACGTTCGCAGGCGTATGATATCGTATTGAACGGCAACGAGATGGCGGGCGGCAGTATTCGTATTCATCAACCGGAAATCCAGGCGAAGATATTTTCACTGCTGGGCATCACCTCGGAAAAAGCCGAAGAACGCTTTGGCTTTTTCCTCAAGGCCCTGCAGTATGGCGCGCCGCCGCACGGAGGTATCGCCTGGGGTTTGGATCGACTGATTATGCTGCTGGTGGGAACCGATAATATTCGCGACGTGATCGCCTTTCCCAAGACCCAGAAGGGACAGTGCCTGATGACCGAAGCGCCCAGCAGCGTGGAAGAAAACCAACTCAAAGAACTGCACCTGGACATCCGGCGCCGCGGTCCGGAGGATTGATCTAAAGTATGCTCATAAGTACCTGAGCACGCCTCCCGACAACACGAAAAATAGCAGCCGATCCTCCGTATAATCGACTGCTATTTTTTATAGATAGGTAAAACGTAATTTCTATGCTAAACCGATGCGAGTCTGCGTTTTCTTAGATACCCTCCCAGTCCACTGACGCCAATCAATACGCCTAACATCGTCACGGGTTCAGGCACATTTGGAGGGGGGGGAATGGGAGTAGAGGTATGGATGATCAGAGAGAGCCCATTGTTGTAGTAATGACAATCGGGATCCAAAGCAATCCCAAATAAGCTGTCGTTACTAATATACTGTGTAAGGGGCGTCACAGGAATATCAACGGTCAAGTCTTCCGGTATCAAATCACTGTCGTCAGTATAGTCTCCCAGAAAGGTGCCGCCGCAGCCGGCGAATTTGTCGGAAGGATTCTGCCAATCATTTCCGTAGCTCGTGCCCGGCCACTCCTCGTGATTCCAATATACCTCGGGTAGTTCGTCCACCAGCCACATGTGCAGTACATCATTATCCTCATGTTTCCAGTTGTAGATATCTTTGATTTCGAGAGTAGCGCTTTCGATGATTTCGTTTGTCGGCGGATCCTCAGATCGATCCTCCCAGTTTATCCCCCAGGCATAGTAATAATTATGATCCAAATCCCATAAATCCGCTCGTGGTTCCGGCTGGAACGTATAGGTATAAGATGTTGCCCAACTCGTCGATATAGTAAAACCGATGACCAGGGCAAACGTCAGGGCACATAGTTTCTGCAAAACAAAATTCTTCTTTTCCATTTCTTCTCTCCTCGAAAGAACCAAGTACATACATACTACTTATTTGTATCATAGTAGCAGGAATTTCATAACAGGGTATGTTGAAAATGGATAAATCATACTCTTTTTGAAGAAAAATGAGGCCTTCTTTGTTTCAAACCTGCATAAACGATACAGTCCGCGAAACACTCACAGGATTTGACGTGGTATGAAATTCAATATAAGCTATATATCGGTCCGATAAAAATCACAGGCGCCGATAACATTCGCGACATGATCGTCTTTCCCAAGATCCGGAAGGGTCAGTGTCTGAGGACCGTAGTTCCCGGCGGCGTGGACGATGACCCACTTAAAGAATTGCACCTGGACATACGCCGCCGCGGTCCGTAAGGCTGATATCCTGCTTCAAGCAAACGACGGAAAGTGCCAATTAACCTAATGATCGAATTTGAAGTCGTCGCTAGGAATACAAATCGCCCATAAATTCTAAGGCCGGCAACAGAATTGCTTATAATGACGCTGCCATGGCTTTCCGCTGTTTCACCTGGGAGGACGCTGCGGTCTTTCCCTTATTCACATTCGTAAACAATAAGCCTAATAAGGCAAAAAAGAAGCACGCTGCCGTCGCATATAAAATACCCATCAGCATGACGGCCACCCAGGGCCCGCTATTGGTTATATCGGTGTTGTATAATAGGGCCAACCTGCCGACGGCGTACGGGATCGCACCCAATCCCAGGCACGCTACTCCCACGGTTAACAGCGAGTGTTTCCCTTTGATCCGTAAAGTATAATACGCCGCTAAAAACAAGGGAACCGTTAGATATAACGCCTGGAGGTCATAAAGCACTTTCGCCCGCGTTAAAGGCACCAGCGTTGGAAATCTTGACCACGTCGTTCTCGATTGCGCCCACGACTCGATCCTCCCATGCATGATTTGCTGCTGTTGGACTTCGTTCCATTGAACGGCGCCGGCCCAATAATCCGTTACCGTAATCACCAGGAGTCCCAATACCACACAGAACGCTATTACTGCCAGATGTACTAGATTCCGCATCACGATCTCCTTCCCATACCGAAATTGAGTACGGGAATAATCGCTACTCCCAGGTTCTCGTATAGAGTCAATTCCCATACTCGCATCTCAAATCCCTGCTGATGATATTTGTATCCATAAAAACTCTCCGTTGGCTTGTTGACATGGATACGTATTTCCACGGAAAGTATTACGCCTGGACATCCACCGCCGCCGTCCGATGGGCTGACGCCTACATCCCGTACAATAGAGATAGTACGATCTCCACATAAGAATTCGGTTGACTGATAACGTTGATGTCGCAACTGACGCCTTCAATCTGCAGATCCCGCAGATTGGCATCGTAATGGACGTTCGCGCCGTTATTCTGAATGAAGGTACGCCCCACGACGGAACCGTACAATTCCACTAAACTATTGAAGATCACGTCGGCGTTGGGGGTATAAATAGCAGCATGGACCAGACCGCTGTTGTTCAACTCGAACCGTTGACAGGTCTCCAGCCCCACTAAGATCATGCGCGTGGCGTCCGCGGAGGGATTCGTTAAGGCGGCATCCTTTTCCCCGACCAGATCGCCTCCCATGTACAGCGTCAGCCGCGCGTCCGGATTCGCCGTATTCACTTCGATCCGGGCGGCCTGACCCAGACCGATATCGCCCGTTACGTACAATTGGACATCCCCGTCGATGGTGAGCACGTCATCTTTGCCCAGATTAATACCGCTGTATTTTCCGCTGGTAGTAATAGTTTGTGGGCCGTTAATCGTACCCTGAGTGACTGCCCCTGCCAACGCCGCCGGCACTTCCACAAGGGGCATCGGCCAATCTTCATCCTGTACGTTCACTTCCCCCGTAACTTCGGATCCGGTGCCGTAATGAATTACCGAGTCAGGGTCGCCTCCCGGCGCCACTTCCACGTTGCCATCTACGGTAACGTCGGCGTTTAAAGCGATCGCACTGGCATCAATGCTCAAGGAACCAATGGACAACGGATCCTCCCCCGCTTCGAAATTGTATCCGTCCACCGTTACCCCTTCACTCAGTGACAAGGAATCCCGGCCGAAAATCGCGTAATCGAACTGAGTCGGCGGATCGATGCACATGGCATATTTGAGTTGTACCGTACGAGTGAGACCGTTTGCAGTTCCGGTACAGGTAATTTCCACGATCTCCAATTCATTTTCATATTGCCGAAAACGCAGCATGAATTGCCCCGGTTCGGACGCTTGAGCTTGAATGAGCGGCAGGATTAATTGCCGTCCGAAAACGCCTCCTTCCGAAAACTGTTGCACTTCATAAATAGACTGACCGTTCAGGATGGGTGATCCGGACAAATAATCCGTCGCATATCCGGTGAAATCCGTGAAAACGGCGCGTTTTTCTTCCGGGGTCAAGGAGGTATTGTAGGTATAGGGCCCAATATCTTCCCGATAATGTTTCAAAAGTAATTGGGCGTATTCGAGACCGGATTCGCTCATGGTATAGGCGTGGGCAATGTCCCGGTAGTTGCGCGCCATCTGCACGTTCATATTGGACACGTAAAAATACGAGATCGTTAACGTGCCGAACAGCGTTATAAATGCCATTGACAATACGCTAGTAACTCCCCGACTCCTACGCGTTTTAACGTTCATAGCACTCCTTTTCTTAGTGCCTCCTGACGTAATTGTTCTGGTAAGACGTTCTGCCTTCCCGCCGATACGGACTCTACCCATGGGTATATACTACTCTGGGTTTGTTTCTTGAATAGGCGAGAGCAACGTCCGGAAGAGGGCCCGTCCTCCGGAGATTCTGGTGAAGAATAGAAAGAATAAAATCGCAGGAAAGCTGAATCAGGAAACGAAGAAAATTGCAGGTGGGGAGATTACCTACCGACGCCAACAATCCCCGATGATCCGTATTTTGCTCTGTAACCGTACGCATGTAGGAATTCAATCCATGGCCTGATCCTTTCCGCCCCCCAAGCGATGCAATGACGGAAAGAATCGTCTGGCTGCTCAGGACAGACAGATCATCGCTCAAGTAAATACAAAATACGATATAAAACCGGCCGGTACAAACCACGCGTACCGATAACTAAAATGAAAACGGAAATATTAGGAAAAGAATTGTAAAAAGGAACCGGTTAGTTGGGATAGGCAAACCTGGATGCAACTGGATGTCGAATAAAAAAGCAGAGGCCGATGGGGGTAGCCATCGACCTCGTACGTCCTGGCAGATAGGGGTGTTTACTGCCAACCTTAATTCAAATCCCCGAGCCTTAGGTTCCCTCCGTCAAACACCGGGTTTTCGATACTGAATGTATCGTCAGTTCCGGAATCCAAATTGAGTTCCATACGGCAATTTTGAGCAAGAAGGCATTTTTTTTTGCCGATGATGATTTCAGCGTGGGTAGTAGGAAAAATGCGTCCGATATTGGCGACGCATCGATCGAGAAGAAGATATAACGGCATCAACAGGCTTTTTAATGTCAATAAGGAAGATCGAGGAAAATGTTTTCGCCGGCTCACTGCGTCCTGTGGTGACGTTATCGGTGACGCTGGTCATCAGTTTAACGGTGTTGGGAGGATTGTCCCTCCGGCAGCACCGCCAGATCCAGGAGTTACGTCAAGCGAATCGGAGTCAAAACTACTCTATGCTTACCACCCGGTCCAACGTAGTGAATCAATTCCCCCTTCGGCCTCCCTGCAACCTTAAAAAAACAGAGGAAGGGCAACAACGGAGCGAAGAGATCATTTCCCGGCTTTCGCAGGGCGTGTGTCTGATTCAGGGTGAATACATTTTCGTCGATCCGAAGACCGATAAACCCTTGCGGTATATGGCTCCCGCCGACGGAACGAAAACCGCAGCGGCAAACGGCGATGAAATGGTTTCGGATTTATCACCCGGTGCGTCTGAGCCGGCATTGTCGGTCAGTATCAACGGCAAAGGTCGATTGCTCCAGGTGCCTTATACGGGTACGGGATTTCTGGTGGACCGGCGGGGCTTCATATTGACCAATAAACATGTTGCCGAACCGTGGTGGATTTCCCATGAGTATCGCCAGGTATTATCTGCCGGATATAAAGGCAAGTTGAGTGTGTTCCGGGCGTTTTTTGGCGGGTACCCGGCGCCGTTCGACGTGCAGGTAGCAAAAGTGTCGGAATCAGAAGATGTGGCCCTACTGCACGCAGATTTCAACGGGACCGAGATTCCGGTACTGCCGTGTGAGCAGGATCGCGATCACGTTAAAGCCGGTCAAACGGTTATCGTGCTCGGTTTTCCCACGGGATTCGATATATTGCTGGCCCGATTGAGTTCGACGGGAACGAAGGCAGTGGTTGAGGATTGCGGCAGCACCTTGGACGAAATTGCGTTGACGATGGCGCAGCGGGGCGTGATCTGGCCTATTGGCACGCGGGGGATGTGCGGACGGGTCAGCGAGGATAAGATCATCTATGACGCACCAACGGCGATCGGCGGCTCCGGCGGTCCGGTGATTGGAATGGAGGGTAAGGTGGTGGCGATCAATACGGCATTGCTCCGCGGTTTTGTTGGCACGAATTTCGGGATTCCCATCCAGGTCGGGTTACAACTGTTGGATCAGGTCAAACACCAGGAGGATGAGGGGAAAAGCGTCGATCTGGCGCACGACGGCATTGCTGCTGTAAGCCATTGAATTCAAATCACTTATGTCTATTCTTACCGCAAATCTCTCGCCGGCGTAAATCCGGGCCGCTTTTTTACTTTTTACTGTTCGTCAGCCGATATCAATAAAAGCTGGGAAATCCGGAGTTGATTTACGAATCCCGCATAAGGAACATTATATGAGCTGTCCTTTTATTGAATCGAACCATCCCCAATGTAGCGAACATTTGTGTCTGCAGCATCTGGAAGAAGCATACGAATTCTGTTCGGACCACTACTATCAATGCCCCTTATTTTTGGAGATGAGTCGGGCTCAGCCCCAGCCGGTGGATGCCAAACTCGCTTTGGCGGTTAAATAAGCGGTGGAACCGCGATGAAAACCCATGCCCAAACAACATGGCCCTTTGTTCAGATCAAACCCTTCCTGAATTATCTCGTCAGTGAGTGCGGACTTTCTGCCAATACGGTCGATGCCTATAGTCGGGATCTGGATCGGTTCGGAAGATATTGTCAGAAAGAAAGGGTCCGGGACGCCGCTACGCTGACTCCCATCGACGTACAGGGTTTCGCCCGCCAACTGTCTAAAGAATCGCTGGCTACCTCCAGTATCGCACGGCACCTGGTGACTTTACGTATGTTCCTGCGGTTTCATCTCTTGAGCGGCCTGATCCGCACGGATATGATCTCCATGCTCGAGATGCCCAAAACGTGGCGGCGGCTGCCCCACGTCTTAAGTCGCGAACGAACCACCGAACTGATCGAAGCCGTCGCCCGCGAAAGTCAATATTACCTGCGCGATCGAGCCCTGCTCGAATTGTTGTATGCCACCGGTATGCGGGCCTCGGAAGCGGCGGAGCTGAAACGGGAAGACCTTAATTTTCAGATCGGCTACCTGCGCTGTATCGGCAAGGGGCGCAAAGAACGTATTATTCCCGTCCACGAGCAGGCTCTGCAGTTACTGAAAGAATATTTGCAGGATCTGCGCCCCAAACTGCTCGGTGAGAAACAATGCGGCCATGTATTTATCAGCCGTACCGGTCGGCCTTTAAGCCGCATTGAAATCTGGCGCATCGTCAGAAAGGCAGCCGTCACCGCCGGTATGAAAGGAAAAGTCACTCCCCACACCCTGCGCCATTGTTTTGGCTCCCATCTCCTCCAGGGCGGCGCCGACCTACGCAGCGTCCAGGAGATGCTGGGCCATGCCGACGTCGCCACCACCCAGATCTATACCCACGTGGACCAGGAACACCTACGCCGCATCCACAAAAAATACCACCCCCGACCGTAGAATATTTTTTCTCCGCAGAGAACGCAAAGGTCGCTGAGAGGATATAGATTTCAAGGGTAGGTTGGGCCGTGCCCGCCATTTTTTATCCGCATATATAAAAAAAGCCCACCAGAGAGACCGCTTTGCCAATGGCAAGAGGCGTGGTAGGCATGTTATCTTAAGTTTATACTAATTCCCGTTAAAATGCAAACCAATCATCAGATAGTATATACCCTAACTTCCTTATTATTATTGTTGAAAACTCTGTAATCTCTGTGCCCTCTGTGGCTTCTTTATATTCAATTACATCCTCTGTGGCTTATTTCTTCTCTTCCTTTTTCTTTTTCCCGCCAAAGATTCCGTCAATCAGATCACCGGGAGCTTTTTTCAGGATGTCTTTGGCCGGGCCGGGCAGTTTGTCGCCGAGCTGTTTGCCGAGTTGTTTATCGATTTGCTCCACAGCCCACGCCTTGCCGGCATCGGCCAGGGCATTCTTAAATTGACCGCTCAATCCAGCGCCGTCCAGCGCCAGGCGCGGTTCCGCCAGCGGACCCACCAGACGCAATTTAGTATCGATATTTTTCAAAACCTCGATGGCCTGTTTGGAGATCTTGGGATCCAGTCCGAACAATCCTTTCTGGCCGGTGAAGCCCGCCTGAAAATCCTTCACCTTGACGCCTAATCCCAGATCGATCGTATGCCGACTGATCATGCCGTCGAGTGCCACATCTGCCGTTCCCCCGCTGAATTTAACCCGGTTGGTGTCGCTCATATCCTTTTGCAGTTGAGCCAAATCGACATTCGCCAGGTTTCCCGTGATCTTGCCGCCCAGATCCGGATCTTCAAAATGGCCTACGAATTGCAGCATACTCGCGTTTACGTCCGATTGAATTTCTATGGTCAGTGGCAGACCTGCCGACGACGGCGCGTCGCTGATATTCGTAAGCGTTACTTTGCTCTTGCCGACCTGTTCGAGCGGTATTTCCACCCCGTCCATTACGACTTTGCGAATGAGAATCCGAGGCGTCGGCGAGACCGGCGCTCGAGCCGTCAGATATTCCAGATACCGTTGGGGAATCTTTTTTTTCGGTTTGCTTTTCTCTTTCTCCGGCATCCATTCGCCCACCTTCTCCAGCCATTCTTTCACCTGTTTGGCCTTCTTGTAATAATTTTCCAGCTTTTCGATGTCTTCTTTCTTCACCTTCCACTCGTAGGGCTTCTCCTCCTTTTTCTTCTTCTCCAACACTTTGCCGCGTGACGCTCGTGGTTGATCGAATTTTATGTTCGACACCTCGACTTCATCGAGCACCACCTGTCCGATCAGCAGATGATACATACTGGCGTCGGTGCTGAGTTTCCCCACTTCGAATTTATTATTGTCCGGCTTCTCTGGATCCGTCCACTGCATCCCCGTCACCGAGATATGGCCCGAAGTTAACGACAACTCCACCTTCTCCACATTCACTTCCGCCCCGTTAATGTTCGTCATGGCGCTGGCCGCGTAATCGCGTACCTTATCATCTTTCAACATCGATAAGCCTGCTGCCGAAGCAATTACCACGATGATTGCGAAAATCACGCCGGCCTTACGAATAATCTTCGGTTTGGCCGTCAGCACCCCCCGCACGTCTTTGGCGCTTTTTCCGATCAGGATGCGATCTAATACGCGTACCCACGATTTGGATTGAAATTTCCGCAGCTTTTCCGAGCGGTCCTCAAATCGAATCCACATGTTTCGAAAACGCGTTACCAGCCTCGCCAGCGGCAATCCGAATATAAAACCGATCACCGGCCCCAGTACCAACGCCCCCGCCACCGAGTACCGGGAGAAATCCGTCAAACCGATAATCGGGATCGACGCCAGAAACGAAAGTGCCCCCGCCAAATATTCCTGCACCCAGCCCCCTGTGTAATACAATGCCGGCGCTATGATTATACTGATGGCTTTACCCAATCCCGCAAAGAAGATAAAAAAGCCGATCCCGATATTCAAAATCAGCACGGCAAATAAAATAACCGTATGCAGCCCGGACCAGCCCGGCGTCAGTCCGAACCAGACGCCCAGGATCACCGTAATAAGGATCATGGTCGGCGATACACTGCCCCGGAAGATCCCGAGGAGCTTTTTCAATGGCTTTGGCAGAAACATCACTCGCTCTCCCTAAAAGGTTAATAAGGCTCTAACAAAACTATGTCATTCCCGCGAAAGCGGGAATCCAGAACTTATATTGCTATGTTTTGTTAGTATGCCTACATCTATTAGCCGTTCTATACTAGAATCATAAACCACTCCCCCACGATATGTCAAATACCCAAATGAACCGCCGGCGCCGGCAACCGGATTTGTTATAAAATGTGAAATCGTGCCACGGTCATCTTGACCGTGTTCCTTGACCGGTAGGATGGATTCTTAACCCATGCGTTATTTCCCGTAAGGTGGGGCCTTGCCCCGCGCATTTAAAGACCCCTCTGCCAAGAGGGGGACGAACGCCCTGTGCCGATGGGTGGCAGCCTCAAGCGAGTCTTCGAGCTTGGGGCTGGCAAATTTCTCACAACTCACAACACACAACTATCCACTCGTTTCCCATTTTTATTGTATATTTTACCTTTTATATTTTCTCCCTGTGCCGGGGGATATTCCAGACCCGTAGGGTCGATAGGATAATAGCCCGCCGATTCATGGGCGGAATTTGATGTGCCTCAACGTTTGCGTGCCGTAGGTTCGCACGAGAAATAGATTGCTTACAGATCATATATATCCTTTTTTCTTCCTTAGTTTCCCCTGGTTTCTTTGTTTCCTGCTCGACAACGGTCTAGTCCTTCTAATATCTTAAGCACGTTGGGATGATCTTTTCCTGATCGGGATTTTGCAATTTTTAACGCCTGCTTATAAAGCCTTTTAGCTTTGCGAAACTGATCTTCTTTTTCATACAACGTTGCCAAGTAGTACAACACCTCAGCGGTATCAGGATGTTTTTCCTTATCACTCTTTGTACAAATAGCCTCTATTTGTTCCAGCGTGTGTTTCATTTTCGTTACATTGTTACTGGTGCGATACAAAACAGCCAGCTTGATCAGAATTTTGGCAATTTTAGGATGGTTTGCCCCTATGATTTGTTCGTAAATCTGCCTACTACGTTGATACAAGGTTTCTGCCTCGCTCAGACGATTCGTCATCCTGAGTGTTTCCGCCAAATTAAACATACAAAAAGCGATATCGGTATTAGCTGAATCCGAGGATCGTTCGGTAACTTCGAGTTCCCGACGTATGATTGCTTCTGCCTTTTCATAGCATTCATTCGTGAAATATAGCTGGCTTAATAGGGAAAGAAGCCATAGCTCATCGTTGACCAAGAGCTCCAATCTATCACCCCAGCGCAACGCATCTTGAAATCTACCCGCATAACAAGCGTTCAATATGCGTGCGACATGGATCCTGGTTTGCCACAGCTGTATTTCATCCAGCATACGATCCAAGGTAATCTGCATTTTATGTAGAATTTCATCCGCACAGTCAAATTTGCCCTCCGCAATAGACTTCAATGCCTGCGCATAAGGTTCATCATCCGTTTTGATCTGTGCGGCCAGTTCTCTTACCTGCTGTGTGGGTGGAAAAGTGCACTTGGGAGTAGGCAAAACCCACATAAGGTGCTCTACAATTTCTTCTAAATACTCCATAGTAACACACCTACAAACTTTCTATGAAATCAATTGGGAAAAGACGGTGGGTAATAATCACGTATTTGCGCTAAGTAATGTGTGTATCGCATACCATGATCATCTTAAAATCCGTGCAATTCGTGGTTCCTCTTCTTTTTACATTTTGAATTTTGAATTAAATCTCTCTGTGTTCTCTGAGACCTCTGTGGCTATATATATTCAACCAAGGCGTTCCCGCCCCATGATGGAATCAATTATACAATGGGAGTTGTGAGGCGTCAGGCGGTAAAAATTTGTCCGCTAAATTTTCGGGCACAGCCCTACAACCTCAGTAGTAATCTGACGAAGGCACAAGGTGATCGCCCAAACAAACCCCCTCTGTCAAGAGGGGGACGAACGCCCTGTTCATCCATATCGCCAAAGAGCCGCCAGCGCCAGCGACCGGGCGCCTTAAACCGCCAACCGTTAACCGTAAACTACTCTTTCTAACCTTAAACTTTAAACTTTCAACTCTTCCACCCCCCATCTACTCATCCACCCATTTACTTCTCCTCTTACTGTGAACCGTGAACTTTTCTTCCCTTCATCCTTCTCTTCCTATCCGCTATCCGCTAAACTCTGGTATTCCCCCCTTGCCCTTACCGTCTCCAATTGCTATGGTGTCTAAAGAAAGAAATACGAGTGCCGAATGAAATCGTTCCCACGTAGATTAAATTTATGGATAACCGTTGGTTTGTCCCTCGGTGTATCGAATCTCTACGTAGCCCCGCGTTTTACCCAGGGTTCTTCCACTCACAACTCACAACCCACAACTGACAACTCTGCCGGCTTCCAACCGAACTTCACCTGGAAATTCACCAAAGCCCCCCGTATGCCCGGCGCCACCGTTGCACACTCCGCCACCGTCCTGCAAAATGGCGACGTCCTTGTCCTCGGAGGTTACGGCAAACTATTCGGACGACTCCCCATGGCCGCTACTCTCGCACGCATCTACGATCCGAAGAATAATACCTGGCGCGTCCTGAAATCCTCAATGCACGTCGGACGACTCGGACACGCCGCTCTCCGCATGCCCGATGACAGAGTACTCATCGTCGGCGGCCGGGGCCAGACCTCGCAACCCCTGTACTCCATCGAAATCTTCGATCCGAACAGCGAACAGTTCCAGTCTATTGCCTCCCTTCGCTACGGGCGATTGTGGCCGCGCTTGAACCTACTCGACGGTTATCGCGTCCTGATCACCGGCCACAACCGCCGCCCGGAAATCTTCCAGCCCGACCCCAGATCCCCTACTGGTTTCACCTCCCGGCTGCTCAAAAAATCCAGCCGATATACTCATTCCAACCACACCGCCCTGAGTCTTCCCGATGGCTCGATCCTACTCGCTGCCGGGGACTCCAGTGCCTTCGAACGGTTCCACACCGACTCCGAAACCTTCTCCCTCTGTCAGGCCAGATTCTACGCCGCCCTCGACGACCAGGCCGCCGCCACCCTCTATAACGATAAAATTCTATTCGCTGGAGGACAGGAGATTGGGCCTACCAAATCCATCGGCCGTACCTGGATCTACGACCCACAAACAGACAAACTACTGGTAGGCCCACCCCTAACAGTCAAATTACAAAACAAACCCATTTCCACCCCCCTCTTCCTCCCCGGTGCTTCCGACCTCCAGCCCATCGACCTGTTCTCCAGCGTCCCTCAGTTGCGCGGTCGCTACATCTTCCTCTGCGGCGGGGAGTATGACGATGGTATAAGCGGTACGGAGGACATCGTCCTGGATTGTGCCTGGGTGTATGACGCTGACCGGAAACGTATGATTGACGTAGGGCCGATGTTGTATCCGCATGATGATTTCGCGGTGGCGGCCCTACCGGCGCCGGAGGGTCAGGCGAGGGTCTTAATTATCGGCGGGCACGGCGCCCATGATTCATTTCAATCCCACTGCGAAATCTTCACATTTCAGTTACTTACATATCCATAATAGCCTTTGTTATTCCGCTATTTTACCTGGGCGCGGCGTCGTTTGAGTTCGCGCCAGGTGGCAAGGACGATGCCCTGATTTTGGATGAATTCTTTGACGTCGGGATCGGTCATGAGTTTGAGTTCGGCTTCGCGGGCGGGACCGGAGCCGGAGATGGATTGGAAATTCGGCGTCAGCACCGTGCAGTGCACGATGATCTCCGTGATGCCGGGCTGCATATCGCGCAGGAGTTGCAATAGTTCGGCTTTGCGTTTCTCGTATTCTTTGGCGTGGGTCGGACTGGTCACCAGATCGTCGATGACGGGCAGGCCGGCATCCCAGGCACGTTTGGCCGTTGCCAAGGCCAACATTTTCAACGGCCCGATTTCCGAGCCGATGTGCTGCATGTGACCGCCAAAGATCAGGATGGGAATATCTTTTTCGATACCGACTTTGACATAGCGATCCAGAAACGGCGGGAAAAAACAGGTTCCCATGTGGGCGTCCAGATGCGTCGGTTGGATGCCCATCGTT
>CAZNQT010000054.1:0-14807 GCA_964574885.1 uncultured Pirellulales bacterium | reverse complement strand
TTGTTGTATAGTGAATAGGGGCTCCAGATAAATTGTCGGTAAGCGGCGTTGTCAGCAAAGGTCTCGTTGGATTCCCATACCTGGTCGTTGATGTCCAGCTCGATTCCCAGGGTATGTCGCCCCCCTTTCACGTTCAGGGTTCCGAGATCATAAACAGTAAACGATTGACTGGCAACAACCTTGCCCCAGTTTGCCCACGCCACGTTAACTCCATCCAGGTAAAAAAGGCTGCCAAACGGCGGCGCCTGTTCTGTCCCGTTATTGATCCCCGTAAAATTTAAATATGTATTGTTGGTATTACCGTCCAGGATCGCCGGTAGAGGACACGATGACCAGGTAGTGCCCGTTGTATTACGCGGCACCAGCGAATACGTCCAGCCGGTATGTGGATTATCCGTCAGATTCGCCAGACCGGCTTCCACCCATTCCGTCTGTTGCTCGATTGACACTTCCCCCCACTTGATACGGAAATAGCCGCCTCCGCTGGCTTGGAAATCCGCCGTCTCACCCCAGCCGGTTCCCCAACTGTTTTTCGCGTACCAGCAACCATCCGTGTCATTCCAGCCCACCAGCAGTACCGTATGACCGCCTTCATACACGCCTGTGGTCTGTTCATAAATGCCTCCGCTATATCCAAAGAAATCCGTATAAACCCTCATATAAGTGGAACAGGGCCCGTAATCATAGATCGCTTGTTTAATCTGGGCGACGGTTGGATACCAGTTGGGATATCCGCCCGGATGACCCCAATTGTCGATCCAGTGCAGGCGATCCGCCCAGTCGCTGCAACGATTCGCACACGGAGTGGTATCCGTCGCCGTATAGGGAAAACAGTCATCATCCGTACTGCCGCGTGCCGGGTCCTCTAAATCATCCAGGATGTCCCCGGAATACCCTGATGAACAGTTATAGCCATAACAGGATAGGATGAACTGTTCCGAAAAATCCGGCATAGCCAGATACCCGTAGGCGCCTGCCTGCACTTTTGCTGATGCTTCCGATGCTCCAACCGTGCCAAAAATATAGCAACTGCCGCAGGGATTCTGGTTTTTTACCGGTGTGGTCCAGTCGTGTCCGTTATAATTCCGCCAATCAAATGTGGATGGCAGAGCGCTTACGGTCGTATGGGCCAGCGGATTGCCCTGTACGTCTATGGCATCCGGATGCAGACGCGATCCGCATAAAACAGACGCCGGCATACCCAGTACCGAGGTTCGACCGACAGTCCAATGCGCGCCCTTCGCCTCAATTGCCTGCTGAATCTCCGCCAGCATTGCGTCCACCGAATCATCAGCGGCGATCAGACTGGAAGCGAATCCCATTACGATTAAGATTGTAATTAGATAAACTCGAAACGTTCTTCGTATAGTTTTGTTTTTCATGGTTTGGCCTCCTTTGTTTACTGCTCATCCGGATCTTTCGTGGTTTTTTTACTCGGAACAGGAGCGGGTTGGATTTGAGGTGACGGCAGGGCTTGCTTCTCAAGATGATCGAGAGAAATTTCAATCTGTCGCGCCAATTTCTCGTTACAACTCTCCATCGCCTTTTCCATCTGCCATTCCAACCGGGTCTGCACCTGCGCGGTCTTGGTCTGTTCAATCTGCTTTTGCAGCCGCTCTTGTTCGGCGGGATCCGACTCCTTTTGAATCTGCTTCCACAGGGTTTGCACTTCCTGCTCGTAGGGTTTGTGCAATTGCGAAACCTCCGGATCCGTCGCGGAAGCCTCCTGCTCGGCGGGAGCCACCATGTCGGCGGCGACGGGTGACGCCTCCTCTTGTTGGTTCACATAGCGATTGGCCAAGCCAATCAGGGACCCAGCC
Organism: uncultured Pirellulales bacterium; assembly: GCA_964574885.1. Lineage (GTDB taxonomy): Bacteria > Planctomycetota > Phycisphaerae > Sedimentisphaerales > SM23-30 > JAFGFX01. Next base: position 12,987 of record CAZNQT010000054.1, on the reverse strand, counting down.
AATACGACTCCCGTAGCCAACAAGATAAACTGAATTTTTCTTTTCCTTAACATTTTCATAATTCATTTACCTCCAATCGAGTTTGATGGTTATCCGTTTAATTTCCTTTCCTCTCCGCTCTCACGTTCTTCCTCCGCTCACCGGGATAAAAAATTCTTCATAATTTTCTCCTTTTTAGAAATGTTGTATGGCTTTCCGTCGAATACGGATGGATCATTTGAATAGTCCCTCATCCTTTTTAGCGTAATGTTTTCCTACCCCTTTTTTTCGATTCTTGAATTCGGTTATCCCAAAGCTGGTTTCGAAGGGATCTGTTTTGTAGTAAAAATAAGATTTTCTATTATATATAGAAAACAACACCAGTTTATCAATACTCGTCGCATTTCACAAGAAGAAAATGGATTTACGACTAAAATAATAAAACTTCAGTTTTTTCATTAAAACATCTAACAAAACCTGTGTGAGACGTTTTCTGGCGGTGTTTTAGCTTCGATATTGGGGTGTGAATTCATATTATTAAATTGCTACAAAACCTATTCGTATGGTAATATTCGTTCCTCAGGCATAAATGTACAATAGGCATGAGTAAGGCTCATGATTTGATATTTACAATTATAAGGGGCGAAACAACTTACATGCATAAATCCTTTTGGGTGATTCGTCTTATGGGCGATTTTGGCTAGTATAAGTTCCGGAAAATTCCTGAGAGGATTCCGGTAGGCTACGGAAGGGGGCATTTCCGGTTCGTAAAATTTGAGGTGCGTAATCCATGGCAAATGAAGGATTTAAACCAACGAAAGATGGTAGAATCGAGATCGAAGCGACCGCCGCCCAGCCGAAAGACGATATCCAGCAGGCGGAATTCCTGATCGAAGCCTATAAAAAAGTTACCCAGGAACTCGCTCGATTCATTGTGGGCCAGAACGATGTTATCGAGCAGTTGATGATCGCTGTTCTTGCCCGAGGGCACTGCCTTCTCGAAGGGGTGCCGGGTTTGGCCAAAACCATGATGGTGCGCTGCCTGGCACAGGTAATGCAACTGTCCTTCCGCCGGATTCAGTTCACGCCCGATCTAATGCCCGCCGACATCACCGGCACCGATATCATCCAGGAAGACGCCGCCACCGGCCAACGTAAGTTAGTCTTCCAGAAAGGGCCCATCTTCGCCCAGATGATTCTCGCCGACGAGATCAATCGAACCCCTCCGAAAACTCAGGCCGCTCTCTTGGAAGCCATGCAGGAACACTCTGTTACGGTCGGCGGCCACACCATGACTTTGGAAGAACCCTTCTTTGTGCTGGCTACCCAAAATCCCATCGAGCAAGAAGGAACCTATCCCCTCCCCGAAGCCCAACGCGATCGCTTTATGTTTCATACCAAGGTCGATTATCCCAACCGGGAACAGGAACGAGAAATTATATATCGAACCACCAGCGGCTTTGAGGTGCAGTTGAAGTCAGTTATTTCCGGCTTGGATATTTTGGACTGCCAACAGTTGGCCCGGCGGGTTCCCGTACCAGACCACGTCACGGATTTTGTCTTGAGCCTCGTACGGAACTGCCGTCCCGAGGAGCCGCAGGCCCCCGGTTTTATCAAAGAATGGGTCGAGTGGGGCGCCGGTCCTCGCGCTTGTCAGATGCTTATCCTGGGCGGCAAAGTCCGTGCCCTGCTCCATGGCCGCGTCAGCGTCACCATGGACGACATCGAGGCGCTCGCCCTGCCGGTTCTCCGCCACCGGATCGTTCCTACCTTTAACGCCGAAGCCGAAGGCATTACCGTCGATGACATTGTCCTCCGCGTTCTCCAGGCCATCCCCCGACCCAAAGCGAAAGCGATGTAGAGGTAAAGGTTTCTCGTTCCTGGTTTCTTGTTTCGAGTTAATTGAATTTAGACATAAAATGACAACTTTTAGAAAATTTGAAGAGATTGATGCTTGGCAGGAAGCTAGATTATTAACAAGAAGAATAGACGAAATTACTTCCTGCCAGCCATTTTGTAAAGATTATGGATTATGCGATCAAATTCGTAGAGCTGCGATTTCTGTTATGTCAAACATTTCGGAAGGCTATGAGCGAAGCGGCTCGAAAGAATTTATACAATTTCTTTATATTGCGAAAGGTTCGATAGGTGAAATACGATCACAACTTTATATTGCTTTAGATCGAAACTATATCAACCAAAATGAATTTGAATCTTTAAATGATTACGCCAACAAAGTTGCTCGCATCATAGCGGGATTAATAAAATATCTGAGGAGCTCTGAGATAAAAGGTGAAAAGTATATGAAAACTTGACTTATACACCAGAAACCAGAGACCAGAAACCCAACCATGCCCCACCTAACCGACATCCTGATCCCCGAAGAACTCCAGAAGATTGGCAGTCTGGAAATCGTTGCGCGCTTAGTGGTCGAAGGCTTCTGCACCGGTCTGCACCGCTCGCCCCATCAGGGCTTTAGCGTCGAATTTCGACAACACCGTCAATACGTCCCCGGTGATGAAATCCGTCATCTCGATTGGAAAGTATTTGGCAAGACCGACCGGTTTTACATCCGCGAGTACGAGGAGGAAACCAATCTTCGCGCTACTATCCTGCTCGATAAGAGCGGCTCCATGAACTACGGCAGCGGCAGGATTACCAAATTCGATTACGCCGTCCGCGTCGCGGCCTGTATGTCCTATCTGCTCCTCCGTCAGCCCGATGCCGTCGGCCTGGTAACCTACGACCGGAATTTGGAAACTTACATCCCGCCTCGCTCGCAGCCGAATCATCTGAAAGTACTCCTGGAAACCTTACAGAACTGCCGACCCGGCGGCGAAACCGAACTGGGAAAAGTCTTCCACGAAATCGTGCCCAAAATCCATCGCCGCGGCCTGCTGATTATCATCTCCGACTGTTTCGGCGACCTCCCCGAATTGATGTCCGCCCTGGCTCACTTTCGCTATGCCCACCATGAAGTACTCATTTTCCAGATCTGGGACCGGCATGAACTGGAATTCCCCTTCAATCACTGGACCCGCTTTGAATGCCTGGAAGTTCCCGCACTCCAGCGCCTCGTCGATCCCGCTCATATTCGAAAAGCGTACCTGGAGAAGTTAAAGCAATTTCGTGAGGAACTCCGCCGAGGCTGCCACAAATACCGCATCGACCTCGTACCGTTAATCACCGATCAACCCTATACCGATTCCCTCGCGCGCTATCTCACCCTCAGAAAGAAATACGGATAATGTTCGACAACGCTATATTACTATGGGGGACCGCCGCCGGGGCGATCCCGATCATTATTCACCTGATCAACCGCAGTCGATTCCGAACCGTCAAATGGAGCGCCATGCACCTCCTCGAACAGGTTCTCCGTAACCAGCAGCGCCGACTCCAGATCGAACAATTAATCCTTCTTTTAATTCGCATCTCGATCCCCGTTCTCCTGGCTCTCTGCATGGCCCTGCCGATTTTCACCCGCATGGATCAATTGCTCGGCGCCGCACGTACTTCCATGATTATTCTCATGGACAACAGTTCTTCTATGAACGCCGTCCCCTCTTCCCAATCGCAATTCACCCTTGCCCGACAGGAAGCCGAAAAAATCATCGACTCTCTGCCCCGCGGCTCCGAAGCGACCATCATTTGGCTTTCCGGCAACGCTGATTCCATTACCGGGCCCAGCTTCGACAGCCAACGCTTGAAAAGTCACCTTGCCGCTGACGAGGAAGGATTTGGGATCGCCGATGCCGCTGCCGGACTGGAAAATGCCGCCAAATTACTTGCCAAATCCCATTATCATCACACGGAAGTTGTCCTCATCAGCGATTACCAAAAAGTAAGCTTCTCTGAAAAATACGCCTCTGCCCGACAGCGCAGCCTCGAACAAATCAACAGCCTCGCTAAAAAACCATACGTTACCTTTCTCCGCGTCGGCGAAGAAGTCAAAGAAAACGTCGCCGTCGAGTCCCTCAACCTTTCGCGCGCCGTCCTGGGAATTAATCAGGAAATCCGCCTCCGCGCTGACATCCGAAACTACGGGGAAGGTTCCTATCCCGAGATGCGTGTCTATTTCCGCGTGGATGGCCGGGAACGCTCCGTCTCCCAAATCTCACTCGGTCCCAACCAAGCTGGCCAGGTACTCTTCCGACATACTTTCGACACCCCCGGTTCCCACTATCTCGAAGTCTATGCCGATGCCGATCCCCTCGTCTCCGACAACGTCAAACGAGTCAGTATCCCCGTCCTGGATAAACTCCCCGTTCTACTCGTCAGCGGCGATACCAATCCCCAACCCCTCCGCAGTGAAACCGCTTATCTGGAAATCGCCCTGCAACCCTTCAAACTTGCCAAAGCAAACCTTACCGATCTCATTCAAGCTCACGTGATACCCTTTCAACGCTTGAATATTGATGATCTGTCTGCCCGTAAAGATCGCGTCGTTATTCTTGCCAATATCCGCCAACTTAATGACGATCAGCTTCAGGCGCTCGAAAATTATATCCGCGAAGGCGGCAGCCTCTTGATCTTCCCCGGCGACCGTATCAACCGTGACTGGTACAACAGCAAACTTTTTAAAGGCGGACAAGGCATACTCCCCGCACCTTTAGGGAATCTCACGGGCGCCGGCAAACAACGCCAATCTCCCGCCGGCATTGTACTCCGGCACTACGAACATCAAGCCCTGGAATTCTTTAACGATCCCCGCAACGGCAGTCTCGGCAACAGTCGTATCCGCTTGTGGTACCACCTCAGAGAGTCCACCACTCTCAGTAAAAAAATCAACGTCATCGCCCGACTCGATACCGGCGATCCCTTCCTCGTCGAAAAGGAATTCGGCGCCGGTCGTGTCATTCTCTGCTGTACTGCCTGTGATGCCGACTGGTCCAACCTGCCCATGCGACCCAGCTATCTCCCCCTTATGCAAAGACTCGTTACCTACCTGGCCTCCAAGGTCTATCCCCCGCGTAACATTGCTGTCGGCGAGCCGATCGCCGCCTTCCTGCCCGAATCGCAGATCGACAAAATCGCCACACTCACCGATCCCGACGGTCGAGAACACCAACTCACCGTGCGAAAAAAAGTTGACCACGGCATCGTCCAGTTTGAAAAAACTACCCGCCCCGGACTCTATATCCTCAAATTACCCGATGGTAATATTATTCACTTTGTTGTCGATACCTCCCGTGACGAATCCGACCTTACTCTCTTAAATCAAAAAGAGTTCAACGTCCTGGCCCGGGAAATGAACGCCCTGCCCCTCGACTCGAGCACGGAGTACCTGAAAATCACCGAAAAACGACGTTCCGGGCAACCCTTGTGGCAGTTCGTACTCGCCGCCACCTTGTGCATGGTTTTACTCGAAATCCTGCTCCAACAATGGTTCGCCAAACCAAAATAATTGACATGACTATAACCTTGAACCTTTAACCTTGAACCTTTACCTATGACCGAACTGCGTTTTGTTGGTGACTTGAGAATCTGGTACGGCATCCCCCTGGCTCTCATCGTCGGTGTGATCATCTGGAAACTGTACCGTCGCGAAACGCGCACCCGCAAAGACATCCTCTCCTGGCTGCTGCCCCTGTTGCGCACCCTCGCCGTCATCCTGCTCATCCTTTTACTGACCGAACCCGTCCTTCGCCATCGCTGGATTGTCGGCCAACTCGCGCGCATATTCGTTTTCGTCGATGACTCCCGCAGCATGAGCGTTACGGATGAAAACATGTCCGCCGACCGTAAGCTTCTCGCCGCTGTCAATCTTGGCTATCTCTCCGACGATCTTTTACCCGAGGATATCCTCGCCGCCCTACAGACCCTCGACCGCGCCCAACGACGAGTTGAACAACTCCCTGTCACCGACGCCGATAAAACGAGCGACACGGACCTGAATATCGCTGCCCAACTGCTCGCCGACCTCGAAGAGGCCCATAAACACCTCAAGAAAATCAAACTCGATGACGATCTCCTCCCTCTCCCCACCCAAAAAGGTAAGATTCTTTATGAATTCTGGGATCATCTAAACGGCAGCGAGATAAAAAACCTCCTGCAATCCAAAAACTTCCCCCACAAACCCGCCGGTGCTAAGCTCCTCGACAAAATCGAAGCGCCTACCAACTGGAATGATAACTATGGCGCTCGATTCTCCGGTTTCCTCCATCCTCCCGCTACCGGTGAATACACTTTCTGGATCTCCAGCGACGACGCCGGCGAACTCTACCTCAGTGCCGACGAAAATCCCATGCATAAAAAACTCATTGCCAAAGTCACCGGCTGGGTCCCCAAAGGACAGTGGCAGCAGTCCCCCGAACAGAAATCGAAAAAGGTACGCCTGCAAGCCGGTAAAAAATATTACCTCGAAGTCCTCCACAAGGAAGGTTCCGGTGAAGACCACCTCGAAGTCGGCTGGCAACTCCCCAACGGAAAAATCGAACGCCCCATACCCAGCGTCAGACTCTCTTGCTTTCCCGTTGCCGAGGTGGAAAATTACCAAAAAATCACTAACCGGGACGCCGTCGAAACTTTCCAAACTGAATTGATGGAACCAGCCCGAACGATAGCCCAAAATAAAAACCAGGACCGAAAACGTTTCGTCGAAAGGATTGCTTCCCTCTCTCTCAAAGCCGCCGAATGGCGCCAAAGGCTCCAACTCCACTTCGAACGGTGGACGCACCAACTCGCTCAATCCGACGAACCGCAGGTCCGACAAGCCCTCCAGCACTTTGAAGGTCTTACCCGTTGGCAGCGCATCCAGGCTCTGCTCCTCGAAGGCGAAAATCCCCTCCTTGCCGAACTCGCCGAAAGTCACCACGTTGAACTTATCGCCTTTGACGATGCCGAAATTCAATCTCTCTGGCGCGGACGCGCCGGCGAACTCAACATTGCCGGCCGACTCCCTGCTTTCCTGCCCGGAGAACCTGATGGCAACGCCACCAACCTTAGCCTCTCCCTGGATACTATCAACAACGAAGCACAGGCCGTCGGTAATGCCTCCCAAGACGAAAACGCCAATCGCCTCGCCGCCGTCCTGTTCACCGACGGCAGACATAATCATGGTTCATCGCCTCTTCCCCTTGCCAAAGAACTAGGCGCCAAGGGAATTCCCGTCTTTGCTGTCGGCTTCGGTTCCCTCCGCAAAATTGAAGACCTCGCCGTCGTCCGCGCGGAACATCCGGCCGCCGTCTTTCACAAGGACCGCGTCAAAGGACGCATCGTCCTCAAAGACGACATGCCGCCCGTCCGACCCTTTATCCTTAAAATTACCGCTGAGGATAAAACGCTTTGGCAGACAGAACTCAAAACCGACGGCTCTCATCGCCGCTTCATCGACTACGATTTCCCCGTCGAAAAATTCCTTCAGGAAAAAGTATCCGACGCCCAACGCGACCTCTCCTATAAAAGCATACCCCTCAACCTTAACGTCGAAATCATCGGTCTCGAACAACTCGACACACAGCCCGCCAACGATCAAAAATCTTTCCGCCTCCGCGCCAACTTCCAGAAAAACAAAATCCTCCTCCTCGCTGGACGACCCCGCTGGGAATTCCGCTATGTCCACAACCTCTTTGAACGAGACGAAAAATGGCAGGTCACCTCTCTCATCTACAATCCCACCAAACCGGGCGGCGGTATCAAACGCGGCGACAATCCCTCGCAATTCCCCCGTGACCGCGAATCGCTTTATACTTACGATCTCATCATTCTCGGTGACTTCCTCCCCACTCTCTTAAAACAGGAAGAATGGCGCTGGATTCGCGATGCCGTCCTGCTCCGCGGCGCCGGTCTTATGCTCATCGACGGCAGGCGCAAACACCTTCGCGACTTCGCCGCTACTCCCCTCGCCGAAATCATACCCGTCAAGTGGACCGACGAAGCGGCCTTGAAAAATATTACTACCCTTCGACTCACCGAAAAAGGCAAACTCCGCCTCACCGAACTGGGTCAGGATATCGCCGCCCTCAGCCTCGCCACCGGGTCACTCAACAACGACGAGGTCTGGAATTCTCTCAAACCGCCTCATTGGCTCTCTGTCATCGAACCACTGCCCGGCGCCGAGGTCTTTCTCGAAGCCGTTGTCGAAAACCAAAAAGTACCCGCCCTCGTCTTTCGCCGCTACGGTGCCGGCAAGGTTCTTTTTGCCGCTTTCGACGAATCCTGGCGCTGGCGTTATCGCGTCGCCGACGAGTATCACGGCAAATACTGGAACCAGACCGCCGCTCTCATCATGGCGCCCCAGTTTGCCGTCAGCGACCGTTTTGTCTCCCTCGACGCCGGTAAACTCATCTACGCCCCGGGCCAGATCGCCCAAATCCATGCCCGCATCCGCGACACCGAGGGCAAACCCGTTTTCAAAGCCATCGTCCACGCCCACCTTTATCGCAATGATAAGAAAGTCAATTCCATTGAACTCGTCGCCGATCCGGACAGCGGCGACTTCTCCGGCGCCACCGGCAAGCTCGACGTCGGCGACTATCAGGTACGCATTCAGGTTATGGGCTATCCGGAAGATCAGATGAAAGCCGTCGCCCGGTTTTATGTCCAGCCGCCCGACGCCGGCGAAATGACTGAACTCACCTGTGACGAAACTCTCTTACGACAGATCGCCGCCTACTCTAGTGGCGACTATTTCCGCGAAGAAGATTCCTCTTCCCTCGCCGACCGTCTCAAACCTCTCAGCCAGGGCCGCGTCGTCGAAACCGAGACCGTTCTCCTCCGTTCCTGGTGGTGGTTCATAGCCGTCATCCTCCTGTTCACCGTCGAATGGATCCTCCGCAAACGCGCCGGCATGCTCTAGTCCTTGAATCCGACCGAAATTCTTGCTATCCTACAATAGTTACATATAGGAATGGATTCGCTTGTAAACGATAGTAGGAAAAGTTAAGCGGGAACCTGCAATGTATCCATTTACGTTGTTAATTAAACCGGCAGGACCTGATTGCAATCTGGCCTGCACCTATTGTTTTTATGCTGAGAAGAGCCGGTTCTTTGGTGGCAAGAAACATCGCATGAGTGACGAAGTCGTGGAAACTCTCGTCCGGGACTATATGCAACTTGGGTTTTCCACTTGCGGTTTTGCCTGGCAGGGCGGCGAACCTACCTTGATGGGCCTGGACTTTTATCGCCACGTCGTCGAATTGCAAAAACAATATGGAAAGGACGGCCAAACCGTTGGCAACGCCCTCCAGACCAACGCCGTCGTTCTGGATGACGACGAGTGGGGACGATTCCTGCACGAAAACAAATTCCTGGTCGGGATCAGCCTGGATGGCCCCCAACAATATCACGATCATTATCGTCTCGATCACGCCGGCCGCGGCTCCTTCGACCGCGTCGCCGCCGCCATCGAAACCTGCCGAAAACATGATGTGCAGTTCAACATCCTGGTCTTGCTCAATGATCGCAACGTCACGGCGCCGGATGAGATCTTCGATTTTTTAATCAGTATGGATATCGAGTATATGCAGTTTATCCCCTGTGTCGAGCAGGACAAAGAAACCGGTGACATCCTAGATTTCTCCATTACCCCCAAACAGTATGGCAGCTTTCTCTGTCGTATCTTTGATCGCTGGTACGAATACGGACCGCGGAAAATCAGCGTACGTATGTTTGATTCGATTCTTTCCTACTGCCTGCAGGGACGCCATTCGATCTGCACCTTCAGTGCAAAATGCGATCAATACGTAGTGGTCGAACACAATGGCGATGTGTTTGTCTGCGACTTCTTCGTCGAGGAGCAATGGCGCCTTGGCAACCTCTTGGAAACGCCTTTAGGTCAGTTGGCCTTCAACGCCCGAAAACGGCAGTTCGCCCAACACAAGCGGAAGGTGCATAATCAATGTCTGGTGTGTCGGTATCATGATCTGTGCCGCGGCGGTTGCCTGAAGGAAAGGCTGGCCTCGGGCGACAGCTATCAATCGGTCAGTTATCTCTGCGAAGGCTATAAAATGCTGTTTGAACACGCGTTGCCGAAATTTATGGAACTGGCCGCCGACATACGTTTGGAATCCCCGTCTCCAGGTGGCCATAGAATCACCTGATTTGGCCAATTGACAAGCTACTCTTTTTATCCTAATTGCTGTATCGGTAATAATATTTTGTCATCTATTTGACAGCTCCGATATTAGGTGGTATTATTTCTTTGAACACCCCTTTGGAGCGGACATTGTCTTGGTACGGTCCCTTCCAGACATTCCAATATGAGTGTTGGATTCACTGACCTGCACAGGTGAGATGATTCACGGACGAATAGATGAGTGCTTGAATAGAAGGAGCTATTTATGAAGCACTTTTCCCCTCGCTTTACCCTTCTGGCTGCCATTCTAATCATTATCAATATTATTGGTTTAGTTTGGATCCATCATGATCTGACTGCCCGTACTCAGGCCACGGTCCTGCTTACGAGTAGTTTCTTAAGTCCGAACAACTCCAGTCCCGATCGGATTCGCCTTATTTTCGACCGGAACCTTATTTCCAGGGAATCGGTGGGCCGGTTTGAGGCAGCCAATCTTTTCGCCGTGACTCCTTCCTACGCTGGCCGATGGAAGTGGAGTTCTCCCAAGACGTTAGATTACTTATTTGATGAACCCATACCGCTCGGCCGACGTCTCCGACTGGAGCCGACTAAACAATTCCAAGATCAAACCGGTATGAAATTGCAGGACGTCGAGCCGATTGAACTGCAAACCGATCCCCTGGAGCTAAACTACTGCCGTACCCTGGCTGCCGGTCCGGAGGCCGTTACTATCGAATTAACCTTCAACCAACCAGTGGATCCGGGTGATCTCTTGCGTCATGCCCGATTCTACGACGAAGCCAGGCCCGCTAAAGTGGAACTCCGGAATTTTACCTGTCTAACAGCGGCGGCAGACAAGAAACTGGTAGTAAGGATCCCCAGACCGTCCTCCAATCATCTGGAAATCATCCTGGACGATTCGCTCAAAGGTGTGGGCGCCGACCTGGCACTGGGCCGGACGGCGACCCGCAGTCTCTGGTTCTCCCGGCGTTTTTCTTTTTTAAGCGCTCGTGTCAACGTACAACGATTTAACGATACTGCCGCCGTCCGCTTACGCTTCTCCGATAGGTTAAGTCGTCAACAGAAATTACCCGACATCGCCATCCATCCCCAGGTCCCGGACCTCCAGGTACACCGCAGTTCTTCCGAACTGGTACTCAATGGTAAATTCCTGCCCGAACATCGCTACACCGTTACCCTGCCTGCGACTTTGTTATCCCGAAAAGACGAGACGCTGGGCGCGGAACAATCCGTAACCGTCGATATCCCCCCTCGCCCGGCGGGGCTTTCGTTCTCTCACAGCCGCGGCATCCTTTCTCCTCAAGGCAGCCGTATTATCGACATGAAGGCGGTGAATGTCTCCGAAATCCAGTTTTCCGCCTGGCGGGTATATGATAACAATCTGATTTCGCATCTTCAGGGAAACCGGCGCTATCAGACTTCGCGCTCCCTACCCGCCAAAAAGGTCTCCCTGGACAATCCGCGGCATGAAATTACCGATCTGGCAGTCGAACTTAATGATCTCATCAAACCGGGACCGGGGATCTACTATATAAGTGCCAATGCGAAAAGTCATCGCTGGACCGGTGACAGTATTTTGGTCGCTCTGACGGATCTCGCCATCACTGCGAAACGGCACAAAGACGGCGCTCTAGTGTGGGTGACGTCGCTGCATACAGGAAAACCTGTACCGCAAGCTACCGTCAAAGCCCTTACCTACAAAAACCAAATACTGGTCGCCGCCGTTACGAATGAACAGGGAATTGCCAACCTGCATTATGTCAACCAGAATCTCCATGGTCCGATGTGGGTCATCTCCGCCCAAAAGGATAACGATCTCAGCTACCTGCAGCCGGATGATAATCAGTGGATGATCGACGATGAAGAGCCGATGGGCAGGGATTATCCGGATGACCTCGAAGCCATGCTATATACCGAACGAGGCGTTTATCGCCCCGGCGATACTATCCATCTGACCGGTTTGCTCCGCCGACGGGATGGCCAAATCCCGCCCGCTTTCCCCATGGGCGTACAGGTGAAACGACCGGACGGCAAACAAATTGAGGATCGCATCGTCCGGCTCGATCCTAATGCCCAGGGCTTGTTTCATCTGGATATCCCTACTACCCAGGAGTACCAGACGGGACGATACACATTCCATACTTCACTCCCCGGATCGAATACGGTTCTGGGTACAACCTATGCCTTTGTCGAGACCTTTCTTCCCTTACGGATGACCGTGGAGGCTGATGCCGCTGCCGAACGATTCGAACCTAACGATCCCCCGGCAATTACCGTGACGGCGCGATATCTCTGGGACCAGCCGGCTGCGGGAATCCCGGTTAAGGTGACTGCCTCGTTGCAGCCTATTCGCTTGCATACCACGGCATATCCTGACTATGTGTTTGGCAAACCGCTCAAGGCAGGTTCGGTAGAGTTGAAAACCGTCCAGGGAAAACTCGATGAGCATGGTAAAGCCACCCTCAAATTAATCCTGCCGGATACCCTGCTATCGCCGCTTTATAAAGTCTATATGACCGCCACGGTAACGGAGCCGGGTTCCCGTTCAGTTTCGGCCAACGCCACAACTGTCCTCGATGCCCATAATCGTCATATCGGCCTGAAATCCGCAACCGGGAAAGTGGTCGCCCTGGGCGAATCCGTCGAGGTAACCTGGGTCAGCGTGAAAGGGGATAATACACCGACAACGCCCCCTCCGATGAAAATATCTCTGATGGCCGTTGAATACGAAAACATCCTGCAGGAAGTTAACAATCGGCGTATCTGGAAATCCGTCGAGAAGCTCAACGAAATTCAAAATATCGACCTGGACCCGAACGACAACTGGAAAGGTTCTTTTTCCATTACCTGTCCGGATGCCGGGCGGTATCGCCTGATCGTTCGTGAACTCCAAACCAGGGCCGAAACGCACCTGGATTTGTACGCTTCCAAAAAGGGGGCAGCACCCAGTCTTTCTCTGGACTTGCCCGAAC
>CAZNQT010000053.1:0-14809 GCA_964574885.1 uncultured Pirellulales bacterium | reverse complement strand
GGTAAATACAGGCCGGATTTCACCGCAATAAAGTCCACATCAAACGCCCCATCCAGTCCGGTATCCGCCATCCCCAAGGCCAGATACGGTGAGTCCCCGTGAAAATCCTCATATTTAGTAGAGGCGGTGACGTGATGTTCTTCGGGATGATCGACATCCCCATCCTTCCAGACAGTGACCTTATGGGTGCCGCCGCCGGACGTATCCGCGACAATATTAATCCAGACCTCATGCCAAACGGTCAGATCGTCCAGTTCCACCATTTGCAGTTGTCCAAACCCGAAATCCACCGATTCGGTGGAGTCACTGCCATTGAGACTGTTCATCACCAAGCCGCTTTTTACCCGGAGAAACGGAGGTTCCGAGGCAGGGGCCAACGTAAAGGAGATCAACCGACTGATGTCCGCACCGGTTCGCGCCCGGATGGCGAACTGGCCTAATCCGCCGTCGGCGATCTGATATCCCTTGCCTTCGACGGGCCAGGGCATGCCGCCGGACACATAACGGTCATCCACCGGACCGGTGAGACCCGTTGCCAAACGGGTACGAAACGAAACCGTTAGCCCGGTATCCAGTACATTGTACCCGACTGCGGCGGAAAGATCGTGGATGAAATAGAGTTTACGATTACTGGGGTCCGGAAATCCATAATTCCTGGGATCGCCGCAATCCTGCAATCGGATATACTGAGTCAACCCTTCTGAGAGTTCCGTCACGCCGCCCGGATCACCGGGATTAATCCAATCGTAGGCATCCGAATCGTTGTAATGCCACCAGGCGCCGTCCAGTCCCTTAAATTCCGAAAACGTGTTTACTTGCCCCCCGTATTCATACGCCCAGCCGCCCACCGGATCCGAATACAGGATGCCGGCCTGAGTCGCTCCCGTCAGCAGCGCCAACGCCAGGCCTACACATAGCATTTCACCTTGCAACTTCATTTCTGTATCTCCTTAATCGAGATGTATATACTCCTGTATTACATAAATTATTTAAAGACACCATGCCGATAAAGGAAAATTTCCTCCTTGTGGCATACGCATAAGAAACTCAAAATACTGAGCTACGTATAGTACTCGATCATACCAGATACCCTCTGTTTCTGCAATAGAAAATCAGCCTGGGCACAATTTTCCCTGGCACACTATGAGACCTTACGGATGTTTCCGGGAAGAGAAGGAGTGAACTTCGGCCAGAATTTTCGATAAGTGCATCATTAGCAATGAATTACAAATTCTTTTATTTTGCCATAAATTAGTGTTGACAGATTATGAGATTTCGATATACTGAAAGATATTAGAGTATCATAACGAATCGAGTGCGAGGAGGATAATGGTACAAGTCAACCTCGTAAGGAAAATTCGCTTCCGAGACTAATTCCTCGCATTGGTTAAAAAGAGAATATGTATGTGTATCTTAGAAATACGCCTAAGGGTATGCATGCGCGAAAAAACTCTTTTCCGACAGGAAACAGATACATTAACCCAAAATCGTACCCGGTTTCGCAAAGAAGCCCCAACCAATGGAAAAGGAGAAGTGTAAAATGAGAAAAATATTGATGTTGTTTTTAGCGCTGGCCTTAATGGCGGGCACGGCCCAAGCGGCTACGCCGGTTTATTTCGGCGGTGGCTCGGCTGATCCCGGCGCGGATACCAGCAGTGACAATGATGAAAACCATGCACTCTGGGACGCCCTGGGCGGCGGCTGGGACCATATCAACGGTTCGGATGAATGGGACGGTTCCGGCATCGGCGCCGGCAATCCCGGAGGCGTGAGTGCCTTAATGGACGGTTCGACCGATTACATCCGGATTCAGGATACCGGCGATCCTCGTGACTACGGATTTTCTGAACCGAGTAATCGTAAAGTGTGGCTGGCTCATCAGATTGATTTTGGTCTGGATGGCGCCCATTTGGAATTCCGAACCCGGATTGCTACAGGCGATCCTCTGGATATGGCGCATCCGGATGGCGGCGGCGGCATACAATTATGGCCGGCCGGTGGGATTGGTGCTCCCGTTGACAATAACGGGAAAGGGCATTTTGGGATCGCTGACGCTTCTGTGAATGGAAGCATCGCTTTCTCGTTGGCCAAGCAGGGAGAACTCGCAAATTACGCCGGATATGAAAATATCCAGTCCGACGTTCTGCTGGTCAACGAGTATAATCCTGCCCTACCCGATGATGGCAGCAACACGGGTGAAAGCGGAACTCCGAGTTACGTCCTGGTGGACGACGCTACGGCGTGGCACGACTTTGTGATCGATATTGCCGCTCTGGGCGGTACGGAATATCGGGTCTCCATCTCTGTCGATGGAGGAGTAGCCAATATCCTGGATGTCACGGCGGGAGAAGGGGTAGAGTATGAAAACGTCAATGTCATCCATATGGGTTCGGCAGGCACAGGATTGCTGACTGCCTACGATGTTGATTATTTCAATGCGGTTCCGGAACCGATGACGTTAACCCTGTTGGGTCTGGGCGGTTTGGCGCTACTGCGACGCCGTCGCTAATTCGAATTATCGACTGCAAAACAGCCGTTTGACTGTAAACCATAAAATCGACCTTGCGCCACTATGACGTAAGGTCGATTCTTTATGTGTCCATTATCAGGCATAGAATCTTAGGGCATGTACTTATTTACTCACTCCTCCCTGTTCGCGCAGCATCTGGATAATCAAACCCCCTAATCTACCCTGTTCGGCTCGTCCTAAAGGAGTATGTCCCCACTTATCCGTCGCATTGCAATCGGCATTATGTGCCAGCAACTGTTTTACAACCAGTACGTGTCCTTCACTCACGGCTAGATGTAAGGGAGTGTTACCCTCCTTATCTCGGACATTCGGATTAACCCCCTTCTGGATTAACAACACTACGGTTTCTTCCAATCCTTTTGCGGCCATCAGATGGATGGGATAATGACCCTCGAGATCGACGGCATTCATATCGGCGCCCAGTTGAATTAGTAAATCCGCCATATCCCACTTGTCCTCATAGAACCGATGTAGAGGGGTTCTTCCTCTTAGGTCCCTGACATTCACATCGACGCCGTTCGTGACTAAATATTTTACAATCTCTTTATGCCCCCTAAACGCCGCGATATGCAGAGGCGAACCACCAGAATAAATATCCTTCGATTGCAAATGAATATCCGCTCCCTGTTCCACCAGCAAGCGGACCATTTCGATATTATCCCCGCTCATAAAGGAAACGGCTTTATGCAGGGGCGTTTCTTCCATGAGATTTTGGACATTGACGTCCAATCCTTTACTCAGCAGCAGTCGTACAATTCCGGTATAATCGGCCGTCCCGAAATCTCTTCTTTGCACCGCCTCGTGCAGGAGAGTGTTGCCCTTGTCATCAATAAAATGAAGATTCGCTCCCTTTTCGAGCAGCAGTTCGACGGCCGCCTTTTCGCCGGATCGTACGGCCAGAAATAACGGCGTCAATCCCTCTTTATTCCGTGCTTCCCGATTGGCGCCCTTTTGAATTAATAATGCGCAGATTTCCACCCAGCCCTTTTCGGCGGCATAATGTAAGGGCGTATCCTGTTGATCCTGATCCGGTAAGTTTACATCCGCCCCCTGCTCTAATAAATATCCAACTAACCCTTCATCATCGAAATACACCGCGCAGTGCAGCGGCGTTACCTCCTTATCCTGAATAGTATCATACGAATTTACGTTCATTCCTGTTTTCAAGAGCTTCTTTATCTCGTCCAATTGTCCTTGAAGTACGGCTTTATGGAGTGGATTTTTAGCTCGATAATGCCATTGAGCCCGGATACTCAACGTATAGTCATTTGGGGGCCTTAACAATTGTTTACGCTTCCATTGGCGAATCTGGGCCCAGGTCAGTTTCGGCTTCGCGGATTCGCCGGGCCCGGATTCCGCGACCACGGGCGGCATCTCCGATTCTAACATGGCAACCAGTTCCTTATGCCCCTGTTGTTTGGCAAAATCCAGGGCCGTTAGTTCCTGCCCTTTGGTTTTGATCGTTTTATCGGCGCCTCGCTGTAACAATAACGCGGCAATTTCTTTCCGTCCTGCATTCGCCGCTTCGTGTAAGGCCGTAACTCCCCATGAGTTTTGTTTGTTTATATCGATCGGCTTATCCAGAAGTTTTTCTACCAGGTCTCTACGATTATAGCGCACTGCCAGATGAATATCTTCATCGGTACCATGATCGATTAGAACCTGAACCACTTTTTCCTGCTGATTTTTCAAAGCGTCAGATAAGGGCGTTTCTTCGTATCGATCCTCCATATTGGGATTTGCGCCGCTTTCCAGCAGCAACTGTACGATTCGTCCCGCACCTTGTTCGCCGGCTGTATGCATGGGAGTTGCCCCATAATCATTAACGGCGTTTACTTTGGCGCCTTTGAGGATCAACATACTGACCAAGTCAAAATCTCTGGCATGAGCTGCTCCATGTAGCGGTGAATCGCCGTCATACTTGACCAGATTTACATTCGCTCCTTTCTCGATGAAATATTTCGCCGCTTTACGTCCCTGCAATCCTCCGTAAATGGCTTCGTAGAGCGGCGTGGTCAGGTGGATCGTCTGCGCATTTATATCCGCGCCAGCGTCCAGAAGGATATGGATCATGTCTAGTCTGCCGTGTCGTGCCGCCCAGTGTAACGCCGTCCAGTACGTCTGATCCGTAAGGTTCGGATTTACACCTTGCGACAGCAACTGTTTTACTTGTGCCGTTTGCCCTCTACGTGCCGCTAGCAGCAATGCCGGTTGTTCCGCTTCCGGAGGACGATTCGACCAGGCACCCTGTTGACGCAAATAGGCGGCAATCTGAGTAAGACCCGTGGCTTCTGCATACTTCAACGGAGTAATCCAGGCGCCGTCTGGAGCGTTTACCAAGGCGCCGTTTTCCACTAGCAATTTGACCATTGCTAATGACTTCTCCTGTGCAGATACCTCTCCCCCAATTGCCATTCGCAGTGGTGTCAGACCGCCATAATTCATACTATTCACGTTGGCGCCCTTGTCGATGAGATATTGCGCCATTTTCAAATCCCCCAAGGTCGCAGTTCGGTGTAACAGCGTATTACCTCGATAACTGGATATCTCTTTTTCTTCGAAGGGAAAACGTGCATTGACGTCCGCCCCTATCTCTATAAGTAACCGGATAATATTTTCATGGTGATTTTCCGCAGCACTGACCAAGGGAGTATAACCGGTATCGGATTCGGCGTTGATTTCGGCGCCCTGGGCCAGCAGGATTTCGACTACCTTCTCGTGGCCGTTTGAGGCCGCACCATGCAGTGGAATATGACCCCATTTGCTGCGGGCGCTCACAAACGCGCCGCGCTCCAAAAGAAGTTGAACGGACCCGTCGTGCCCTCCAAGCGCCGCATGAAATAAAGGAGTACAACCGTATGTATCTTTCGCTTCGATCTGCCCTCCGTTATCCAATAGAAATTTAATCAGATCCGGATGTCCGGTTGCGGCCGCGCTATGCAGTGGCGTACAACCATTCTGCGCCGGTATATTCACGGCAGCATTCTTTTGCACTAATAACTGCGCAATCTCCAGATATCCGCAAGCCGCTGCTGCGTGCAGTGAGACGAATCCCATGGTGTTAGTTGCATTGACATTCGCTCCTTTACTTAATACATATTCCACCATAGTCTTGTTACCGGACTTCACAGCCAGATTCAACGGCGTTCGACCTTCTTCACCGGCGGCATCGATCCGGGCGCCGTGCGACAATAAAATATCGGCTATTTCCCGATGATCCTGCGTGATCGCGTAGTGGAGAGAGGTATTTTCCTCTTCGTCTCTCGCGTTGACATCGGCGCCGACCTCCAGTAGTAATTGAACCGCAGACGCACTGCCTGCATAGGTAGCGCCGACGAGCAAGGGCATACCCTGTTTATAGATCACGTTGAGATTTGCGCCCTTGGCGACGAGTAATTTCGCTGCCTCCCGCTGATTATTTCGCACAGCCACGTGCAGGGGCGTACGCCCCTCTTTATCCTGAGCGTGAATATCCGCTCCGCCTGCCAGCAGCCGTTCGATCGTTTGCAGTTCTCCCGCCGCGGCGGCTTCGTGGAGAGTCCGGGCCGAAATTTTCGCTGAAATACCTAAACCTACAATACATAAAAATACAGCGATTCTTACGGTCGGACAGTCAAAAATCGTTTTCATAACAACCTCCCACACAGTCTTTATTTGCTGAACTTCTTGAACTTGTTTCGACAAGTAGGAATATATCATCTTCGAAACTGAAAAACAACCGGATTATTTCTGAAAAAATGGAGTTGAATTACACTTAAACAGGAGGATAGGCGGATTATGCTTCCCACGGTGCGGCGTTGGCAAAGCCCACACCGCCGTTAGAACTGAGATATGCTACGCCAATTTCACCAGATCGCCAGGGTGACAAACAGGGTTAGCCAGAATATCCGTCTCATGTTGTACAATCCTCCTGGGGATACGAATGTCTTCCAGGATCTCCTCTTCGCGGCATATCACTCGTTCCATAGTTCCAATATAAGGCAATGCCGACCTCTTTGTCAAGGATAAAATCCAAAACGGCGACAAAAATCAGTGGCGAAATCTCCTGGAATCCGCTACAATTTCTAATTTGACTGGGTATGGGACATGAATATATTGGAAACGGATCGGTAAGCATGAGCGAGACGCTGAAACAGTTTAAGGAGGTAGGCAAGCGGGCCCTGGCGGATTTAGGCGCCGTCAAGAGTTCACAGGACCTGGAGCAGTATCGGATCAAGTATCTCAGCCGCAAGGGTGAAGTCACCCAACTGCTGGGCAGTCTGGGTCAAATCCCCGCCGAACTCCGCGCCGAAGCGGGCAAACTCGCCAACCAGGTCAAAAACGAGGTCAATCAGGCCTTCCGGAAATTGCAGGAGGACCTGAAAAAATCCACCGCCTCGGTACGGGAAAAGCCGTTCTTCGACGTGACCCTGCCGGGCAAGGAGTATCGGCTGGGCGCCCGCCACGTAATTATGCAGACGATCGACGAACTGCTGGACCTGTTCGGACGAATGGGATTCGAGGTCGGCTACGGCCCGGAAGTCGAGGATGAGTATCATAACTTCGTCGCTCTGAATATCGACGAGAAACACCCGGCGCGGGACCCCTTGGATAATTTCTACGTGGACGAACACTCCCTCTTGCGGAGCCAGACCTCGACGATGCAGATCCGGGTGATGGAATCCCGTCGGCCTCCAATCCGCGTCGTGGCGCCGGGCCGCGTCTTCCGACCGGACAGCGTCGATGCCACTCACATGTATATGTTCCATCAACTCGAAGCCTTGGTGGTGGACGAAGGAGTGAGCATGATTGATCTAAAGACCACGATCGATCAGTTCATCAAGGCGTTCTTCGGCGAGGACACCCACTGGCGTTTCCGACCGAGTTTTTTTCCCTTCACGGAACCCTCCGGCGAAGTGGATCTGCTCTTAAAAGACAAGGCCGGTAACGAGAGTTGGGTCGAGATGGGCGGCTGCGGCATGGTCGATCCCAACGTCTTTGACGCCGTCGGCTATGATGCCGAACGATACACCGGTTGGGCCTTCGGATTCGGTATTGAGCGGCTCGCCATGCGTAAATACGGCATTACCGACATTCGCTGGTTCTTCGAGAACGACCTGCGTTTTCTCCGGCAATTCTGACGTCGGCGTTAAAAAGCTCAATGCAACCCTGATATTCGTCTAAAATCGCCCATTTTTCCGGTCGTGCGTAATTTGGGGTGGCGGCTTTCATTCTGAGTTGTTTGATTTTGCTGCTTTTTTTGCTATAATAAATGGATAGTAACAAGGGAGCGGTATGGATCCGATAACTCGACGTTCATTTATACAGATAGCCGTGGGTATTTTATTTACGTCGGCCAAGCTACTGCGCGCCGCCGTCCAACGGCTCATTCCCAATCATCGCGAAGACGAAGCGATAGAGCGAGGCAAGAAACTGGGCGTCGGCGCCGTTCAGTTTCAGGGGCCACGTTCCGTCACAGCGTATTCCCATCAGACCTGGACAATTTGTTATACCGCCGGAGACTCCGGTCTAAAATCCGGCGCCGGATTGCGGATCGCTATGCGTCACATGCAGCAACTGTCCGCCGTTCCTCAAATCCTGGACCCCAAAAAAGAAAATTATATTACCGCCCGCGCGGACGATGCCGTTCCCGTCAGAGTGGAAATCCCGCACAATGGGAAAGCGTTAGTGGGGCCCTATTTCCCCTGGCAGCACATTATTCAGGTGAAGGTAACGTCGAAAGGGCTCCAGCCGGGACAAAAACTGTATGTGATCCTCGGGGATCGCTCCGGAGGCTCTCCCGGCATGAGAGTACAGCCGTTTGATGAAAACCACTATGGATTCAAGTGTTACGTGGATGTTCTCGGCAGCGGTTATTATCTGCCTGTGGAAGATTACCCTACTCTCGAAGTAGTCGCCGCCGCTCCCTGGCGTTTACAGGTCATCGCTCCGTCCGGCGCTGTCGTGGGGAAACCTTCCTGGTGTCTGGTTCGTGCCGAGGATCGCTATGGCAATCCCGCCTCCGGATTCCGCGGGAAAATCAACTTCACTTCGACCGATACTGCCGCCCAGTTACCCAAATCATTCACTTTTACTGCCCAGGATCGCGGCGTCCATCGCTTTGAGAATATTATGTTTTCCCAACCCGGAACTCATACCCTCCGGGCGGCGACGGACCAGGTAAATTCGGATTTATTTCAGGTTACTTCCAATCCGGTTCGCGTCACCCGAACGCGCCCGGAACATTTACTATTATGGGGCGACCTGCACGGTCATACCCTCTGCTCTGACGGACGCGATACCGTCGAGGAATTTTATGAGTATGCCCGGCACGTTGTCGGTTTGGACTTTTGTGCCGTCACCGATCATGCTTTTGAATTGTTGGACGAAATATGGCGCTATTGCAAGGAGGTTACGAATCGTTATAACCAGCCCGGTCGATTCGTTACCTTTCACGGATTCGAATGGAGCGGCCAAACCCCCATCGGCGGCGATCACAACGTCTATTTCCTCGACGACGATCCGCCCGTCTTTCGCTCCCTCACCGGTTCGCATCCACAAAACCTTTGCTCGTATCAGGGCTCGGACCAGGTCAAAACGGTGTCGGAACTCTTCGCCAGGCTCGTGCCTTTATTAAAAAACAAAAATGTTTTCTGCATTCCGCATTGGGGCGGACGACGGGGCAATCCGAAATGGCATGATCCCCGCGTGCAGAGGCTGATTGAAATATTCAGCGATCACCAGCGCAGCGAATCTTGGGCCTCTACTTTTCTTAACGCCGGCTATCGTCTCGGTATCATGGCCAGCACTGACAACCACTACGGTCATCCCGGCTATGGCTATATCTATTTCCGAAAAGACTGGGATAAACAGGAGATCGGCACCAGCGCCGTCGCCGTCTATGCACCCGATCATACTCGCGAATCCATTTTCCACGCCCTCTATGATCGCCGCTGTTACGCCACCACCGGCGACCGCATCATTCTGGACGTCCACGCGGACGGCCATCCCATGGGCAGCGAATTTCGATCTCCTGCGCCTCCGGAAATTTTCGTCGAGGCTATCGGGACCGCGTCGATCAAACAGATCGAAATTCTCAAAAACGGAAAAACCGTGCACACCGAGAATCCGAATCAAACCACGGCTCAGGTGAAATGGAAAGCCCCCTCGTTTCAGACATATCGCCCCGCCTCGTATTATGTCCGCGTCGTCCAGGAGAACCACGAACTCGCCATCTCCAGCCCCATCTGGATTAACTAACGCTATGGGGTGGCATGCTCAAGACTTCTTGAGCATGGTTTCCACCGAAAGAGCCGGTAGCGCCAGCGACCAGGCAATAAAAATTGTGGAACAGCCGCCCTCGGCTGTGCTTTATACAAATGTGCCACGGCCATCTTGGCCGTGCTCTTTCGTACGCTGACAGCCATAGATCCCGCAAACTCGCTGCTGGCATATTCCCTTTTGCATTGCTCATTGTTTATTTTTCATTTTACATTGTCAAGGGGTGGCGCCGCCAAGCGAGTCTGCGAGCTTGCGGGTGGTATTTATATATTACCGCTGGTAAATCGGTAGAAAATGATAATGTATCGACAAACTCAATAGCGACAACGACGTAACATAGACCACGCCGCTGGTTTGATCTTTTTTCCCTAAAGGCCACGAACCGTCCGGCTTTTGTTTTTCGATCAGATATTCCCGCACTACTTCTTTGGCTCGCTCGGCGTATTTGCCTTTTTGCTGATACATCCCCTGGGCGTAGTAATAGATCCCGTAATACACGTATTCATCGCTGTTCAAACCGGGAATCTGATAATCCAGATAATAATTCGCCGCCCCTTTGACCTCCGGCGCTTCGTATTCCCCGCACAATTGCAGCGCCAAAAATCCCCCCGACGCCGATCCAAATCGCATTCGATTTTCACCGGGCGTGTAGGTGAAATACCCCCGCAGTTCGCCGCCCGGTTGCGCCGCCGATTTATAACATCGCTTCACGAATGCGACTGCCTTGGCGATCGCCTCTTTCGGCACCTCCATCCCGGCGTTCTTTGCTGCCCGCAGCGCGATCAACTGCCAGCACACCACTGACAAATCCGCATCGTCCGCGTTCGGCGTATAACGCCAACCGCCTTCATAGCGCTTATCCCGTTTTGGCGTCGTTTGCGCCCGCAGAATCAAATCGATTGCGGCCTGAAGCCGCTCCCGGATTAGTTTATCCTGCTTCTCATCTGCGCCCATGCCCACTACCTCCGCCAGCATCAGCGAGATGATCCCCTGCCCGTACATCCGCGAACCGTCCTTGTCCCCGAAATATCCCTTCTCATCAATCCGGTCCGGCCGCAGCACGTACGCCAACCCCTTACGCAGTGCCTCCCCTTCCTTGGTATCATCCGCCGGCTTATGACCTACTGCCAGCATCCCCATAATCGCCATCGCCGTCATTGTTGTATGATGTCGGTTATTCTCCACGATCGAACCGTCTCGGTTTTGTTTCGATATCAGGTATGCTACCGCTTTTTTCGCCGTCTCCTCAATCCGCCGCCACTCCGCATCCTCCTTCGCCTTATCCACCCCCTGCCCCCACCCCACGCTCGATTGCAATCCCAGGATTACACCCGCTACTAACAATCCAATTAGAATAGTTGAATATCTTCTCATGGCTGCCTTCCTTTCCGCTTCCCTGAAGTCTGGGCCTGTGGCTCACGCGCTTCTCTTATTAAATTGCGCGTTTTTCATCTACTTCATTACTAATATGCCGGTGGCTGCAATGCGATAAACTCAACCTCCGAAGATAAATATTATTACGGTTTCTCTTCCATCCTCCGCATGAAATAATCCATATTTGGTTGCCGGCGGGTGGCAGCCTCAAGCGAGTCCGCGAGCTTGCGGCTGTCTGCTGGTAGCCGATAATGCGAAAAACGCCTCTTCCGAATCCGAAAAAATCACGTTGTGTAGTAAACCTTTCTGGGGATACCTTTGTTTTTGGTTGCGGCCTCTAGGCCGCGCTGAGTAATCTGGGCAATCTGTGGTTCCATTTCTTCTCTTACCGTAAACCGTAAACTTATATTCAGGATTCTGGCTTCTGAATTCTGAATTCTATTTCTCTTTGTAACTTTTCATTTTGAACTTTAATTTGTAATTTTTCTTTTTACTTTTTGATCTTTGATGTATTTCCTATCCACTATCCACCAATCCCTATCCACTTCTTCCTAAACCCTAGACCCTAGACCCTAAACCCTCTTCCTATCCGTGCCTATCCGCAAAATCCGCGGCATCCGCGTTCTATTCTTCCTCTGAGCCCTGAGAACTCATTTACTCTCCTTCGCCTTCTCCGAGATCACCTTAAAGTACGTATTCACCATCCGCTTATAATCTTCCGACACCGCTTCTTGTTGCGCTTCAGTCAGGTCTTTAGCCCGCCGACGCCGCAACTTGCCCCAATCGCCCGAGAGTAGTATCACGTCCTCCGGCAGCATCCCCGCTCCGATATACGGCGCCTCCGAATCCGGATTCACGCCCCCCGCCTCCGCCGACGTAATCCGATCCGTCCGCGAATCCTGACCCGGCATCTGATTTTGACTCCGCGCGCGAGCCTGCGCCATCGCTGCCTGCTGACTCTGCGTGGCCTGCGTCATCGCCTGTTGCGCCGACTGCTCGGCCGCTTGTGCTGCCGGTGATGGCGCCGGCGTCTGACCCGGCTGACTCTGGGGCGACGGTTGACCCTGTGTTTGCGCCGCCGCATCCAGTTGATCCAGCGCCCGCGCCATCCATTGCGACGCGTAATCCATCGATTCGTTCGGTGACTGCGGCTTCCCTGCCTGCGCGGAAACCATCGAGGGCATGGTTGCCAACGCCATTTCTAATTGATCCAATTGTTTCTCCGCCTCGTTGTAGGCGGTTTCCACCGGCGCCTGCGCCGACGACGCCCGACGGGCTCGCGCCAATGCCTGCTGCGCTTCGCTCATCTCCTCGTCGGTCAGTTCCTGAATCCCCTGCCCCGATTGCTGCAAGACTTTCGCCAACGGTTGCTCCAGTCGCACCGCATGCTGCGCCGCCCGCGCTATGTCATCCCCGATCTCGCCCGTCTCCTGTGCGATGCTCTCCTGCCAGCCCTCGGCATGGCCCATTTGTTCCGACATCTGACGATCCAGCCGCTGTAAATCCTCCGCCAGATTATTCGCCTGTTTCGCCAGATCCCTCGCCTGATTGCCGGCCTCTTTCGCTTGATTCGCTGCTGCTTGTGCCGGCTGCGCATTTTCCTTCCGTGCGACGGCTTTCGTCTTGCCCGCCGCCTTTTGCAAGTCCTGATTCGCCTGCGCCAGCGAAGCCGCCGACTCTCGCATTTCTTGTGCTAAGGCCGAGGGCGACCGACCGGAAAAATCCCGAGGCGTGGTTTCCGCCGCCGTTTGTGTCGCTTCCTGTGCCTGGGCAAATTCCCCCTGCGCCTGGGCCCCCACCCGCTCTGATCCCTGCGCCGCCTCCGGAATCCGTTCTTTTGCTAACTGCTCCGCTTTCTGGGCAATCTGTTTGGCCCGCTGTTCCAGTTGGTTTTCTTGTTGCTCGATCTGTTGCGGACGTTCCGGATGCTCTTGCTGCTCCTTCGTGATCGCCTCCACCTTGTCCGACAGATTCCCCTCTTGTTGCACGGCTTCTTCCATCCTCTCCAACGCATTATGCAAGGTGTTCTGTGCAATCTGTGCCAGTTCTTTCTGCATCGCCCGATTCATCGCCAGTTCCGCTTCCAGCATCCGTCGCAATTGCTCGGGGGCAATCTGGGCCATTTGGGACATCCGGTCGATTCGCTGGTATTGCTCGTCGATGGGCTGGCGTATGCCCAGTTGCTCTTCCATCTGCCGCAGCATGGCCCGCGTTAGTTCCGGATTACCAGACTCCAGATTCGCGTAGTGCTTGCCGATCAATCCCAGATTTTCTGCCAGTGTTTCCTGTTGCCGTTCCGCCTCATCCAGGGCGTGCCTCTGCGCTTTCGGCTGCGCGCTCGACGACGCCTCCCGCAGCATATCCTCCGCTTTCGGCGGCGGCTGACGCAGCATCGCCAACGCGTCGTCTGCGTCCCGCGCCCGCTCCTGACCTTCCGCCTCCGACAGATCCTGCACGTTCGCGTCCCGGCGGATGGAATCGCGTACGGTATCCAGCCGGTCGTTCAATCGCTCCTGCTCTGCCAGTATCCCTCGGGACGCATCTTGTACTTCGCTCGGCGACATCTCGTCCCTCGCCTCCGTCAATTGTTCCGTCTGCTGCTCGACTTTCTTGGCCAACTTCTCCACCCCCCCCACCTGCTCCGCTATCGAAGGCGCGTATGCGTCGATTGTCTCCCGCGCCAGATCCAGGTAAGGCTGCATCTGCCGCGCTACCTCGCCCAGGTCCCGCCCGATCTCACCTAATTCCTCATCTTTCTGTTTGGCAATCTCGCCTTCTTTCTCACGCCGCCTCATCTCCTCCCGGACCTTCCGAACCGGTTCACTGTTGACAATCTTACGTAAGTCTTGTCGTATCTCCTTGGGCAAACCCGCACGCTCCACCTGCTTCGGCGCTTCTTTCAGCGCCGTATCCAGGTGCTGCCACTCCTGTGCGCTCTGGTACGCCTTGTCGTCTTCCTGGTTCTCCCACCGCTCCTGGGCCGCCAGTTCGTTCGATCCCTCTTTCGTTTCCTGGACCTCATGGCCCGCCTCCAGCGTCCGATACGCCTTCTCGATCTTTCGCAGCGCTTCCGTCGCCTGCTCCAGGTTCGCCTTGTCCGCTGCCGCCGCCTGAATCGCGGCTAACGCCTTGGCCACGTTCGCCGTATCCGCCACGAACGGATAATCTACCTGAGGACGTTGTTCCTCCAGTTCCGCTCGATCTTCCAACTGCCCCACCGCCGCATTCCAGCGCTGCTCTACTTCGTCGGTCAATCGATCCGCCTTGGCCATCTCCTCATTTAATTGGCCGGCGTTCTTGTCGGTGTCCTTGAGCATCTCCGCCAACTTCTTTTCCTGGTACGTCCTTTCTCGCGCCTTGGCCGCCACCTGCGAAACCTGATCCGCCGACCCCCCCACCATTCGAGCCAGCCTTTCCCGGCTCTTGGTCGCCGACTGATCCGCACTCCGCTTCATCCACTCGAAGCTCTTCGCCACGTCTCGCAACTTGCTACGTGTCTCCTCCGCTTCCCGCCCCAACTGCTGATCGATCTGCCTTTCCTTACTTCCCAGCTCCCGCTGTTCTTTCTCTCGCTCCATTCTCTCTTGTTCTTCTTCCTTCTCCTCCCACGCGTCCTCCTTGTCAATCCCTTTCCCAATTTCTATA